>NZ_JBQOUY010000024.1:0-35394 GCF_052216985.1 Acidaminococcus nyctereutis | reverse complement strand
TCTGGCAGCAGTTGGCCTGGCAACAGTTTCCCGAAAAGGCCTCCTCTAGTTTGTTCACCGCTGTTTCCAGGGCTGCCACGTTGATTTTCTTCACCTTGTCATAGTTCATCGAGGAAAGGTCGATGGAGATCTTCGTCTTTGTGGCAAGGGTCTCCAGTCCCGACTGGATGTCCGTCAGGTCCTTCTTCCATACAATCTCGTTCTGACTTGCCATCTTATGGCCCTCCTCCCGAATCGTCCGAGCAGTTACAGTTGCTACAGTTGCAGTTGCAATCGCACTGCCCTCTCGTCTGGCAGGTACAGTTCCTCGAGCTGCACTGGCTGATGCTCTGGCAGGTTTGGCAGGAACTGGACTGACATTTCTGGCTCTGACATCCCTGGCAGGTCTGGCATTTCTGGCACGACTGGCAGAAGGTGCAGTTTCCGCAGTTGTCCACATTGGCCCCGTAGGCATTGAGCTGTTCCAGAGCCGTCTGGAGTTCCGTCACATGGATGGCCTTCACCTTCAGCTCACTGGTATCTGTGAGGGCTGTCGTGTCCGTGAAGGTGGTTTTATTGATGGTTCCGTTCTTTGCCATGGTTCTTCTCCAATAGCTTCTGCCCGTACTGCTGGATGGCTATCAGGACCGGAGTGAAAACGGCCCGCTTGAGCCGGCAGTAGGATCCCTTCCGGGCTTTGTCCCCCACCAGCTTGCAGCCGCCCTGACAGAAGGCGAGAGCTGTACAGGACAGGCACTCTTTTCGATACTCATGGGTGTGGTCCCCAGCAAGGATCCGCTGCAAGTAACTGAAGTACCCGTCATGGATGGTGCCGGCCTTCCGGGAGGTGTTGTGGCAGGGATACAGATTGCCCTGGAGATCCAGGTTCAGTACCGTGAGACCGTTCCCGCAGGCCGCCGTGTACCGGTCCCACTTGCCTTTTCCCGTCAGGTAGAAATCCTTCAGGGATCCAAAAAGCTGACGGATGTAGGCTTCTTCCGTGTACCGATCCGGGGGGACCCGTTTCCCAAAGCCGTCCAGGAACTGGAGGGCCATGGCCGTCATCTCCCGCTTCACCCGGCTGTAGTCTATGTCCAGCAGATTCTTCTTCGGAAGGCCCGTATCCATGATCTCGTCCAGGTTCACGGCAATCTGGTACCCATGGATGGCACTGTACTCCTCCGAAATCTTCTGGAATGCCTGAAGCACTTCCCGGGGATAGGCTTTGGCGGAAAGGACGGCAGAAAGACAGAGATGTCCCAGGGCCAAGATCCGTTCCCGGGTTTCCGGCACGGAAAACACATCGTATCCCCGGGTTTCCCTCACGTGAGGTCCGTCCCAGGACACACAGACCGTAAAATTCCGGGCATTAAAAAAACGGACCATTTCATCCGTGAGGGCCCGGCCATTGGTAATGATCCCAAAGGTCATGTTCAATTTGCGTTTCTTAACAGCAGCCACCACTTCCTGGATGGCGGCAAAGTACAACAGAGGCTCCCCGCCGTAGAACTGCAGGTGGAGGGGCCGGGAGTTTTCTTGAGAAATCTCTTCCAGGAAGTCGTAGATTTCTGGGTTGACCTCCCGGGTCAGAGGCTTATGCACCAGAGGATGCTGCAGACAGTAAGCACAGTTCATATTGCAGGAATTCCCCAGCATGAGGAATACCGTGTTAATGTTCCGTTTTAAATATTTCATCTTCCACTCCTTACGATGATCTTCACCAGCCGCACGTTTTCTGCGGTATCGTCCTTCACGATCTGTCCCACCGCCTGGCTAAGACTTTCGCCCGAAAGGGCCATCCGGCCCACTCCCGGCATTTCGGAAGGGATCACCCATCCGCCTTTCTTGGCTTTCCCATACATCCGGACAGGCACACGGCCGGCCAGGGCTACGGGGATATACGTAGGGAGGTTCACTTTCAGGATGTCGTCCCCCGGAGAAAGGGTCCGGCCGCCGATGATGGAAGCAAAATCTTCCGTATGGACTCCCACCACACACAGGCTGCCGGCAGTGGCCTTGACGTATTGTTCCTTATTGGTTGTTTCGTCCAGGGCAATGATGTCTCCCCGCTGAGTATCCCCGCCCCGGGGAAAGAATTCAGCGTAGTCGTTATAGACCGCGTTGTAGACTTTGGTGGCGGTCAGGGTACCCGTCAGGGTCACATTCCCGTCCGCATCCGTAGCCACAAACCGGCTGTCGTTGGTCAGCTGGCTGGTCTTATCCGGGATCACCGGTCTGTTCAGCAGATCCGTATAGCTGCCGGTTTTGGCCACCGTCGCAAGGGTCCCGGTTTCCCCGGTCAGTTCTGCCTTGGTGGCGTAGGTCTCTGCGATGTTGTTCCCTTTCCCATCTGCCAGGGCCGCCTGGGCCGTTGCTGTGGCATCCAGCTTCTTCCCCATGGCCGTCATGATGGTAGTGGCAAAGTTGGGGTCGTTCCCCAGGGCATCCGCCAGTTCTTTCAGGGTATCCAGGGAGGCATCGGAGCCATTCACCAGCTCTGCGATTTTCTGCTTCACATAGGCCACGTTGGCGATCTGGGTGCTTTGGGCATTTTCTGCGGGAGTCGGAGCTGCTGGGGTCCCTGTCAGGGCCGGGCTGTCCACATCCGCCTTCACCTTTAGATCAATCTGCATTTGAGCCAGTTTCTCGGCGGCACTCTCGGCACTTTGCCTGGCCATGGTGGCCTGGGTGGCGGCCTCTTCCTGGGAGGCTTTGGCTGCCGTTGCACTGCTGGCAGAGGCTTTGGCACTGGTGTCCGCGGCCTTGGCGCTGGCGGATGCTTCAGCAGCTTTTTGGGAAGAAACCGTAGCCCAGGCTTTACTGGACTTGGCTCCAGCAACCCCATCCGGATTCTCAGTACTTTCCGCCCAGGCCCGTGCTGTTTCCGCCCAGGTTTTAGAGGACCGTGCCCCGGAAACTCCGTCCGGCTCCTGGGTGCTCTCCGCCCACTGCCGGGCTGTATCTGCCCAGACTTTAGAAGATCGGGTTCCTTCCCCGGCGGGAGGGCTGTCGCTTTCCGCCCAGGCTTCCGCCATGTTCTGGCTGTTGAGGGCATTCTCTGCATATTCTCCGGCTTTGTTTTTGTATTCCCGGGCCTGGTCGGCGGCATAGGTATCCGCCACGTCTCCCAGTTCCACTTCCGTGTTATTTTGGACGGTCAGCGTCACTTCCACATTGGCAGCATCAGACATTGTGGGCCACCCCCTTGATGATGAAAGATTTGGTAAAGAAGCAGGTCAAGATCCGTTCCGTCTCGCTGTTCATGATCGCCAGGTCGTAGATGTATGCTCCAGGCTCCAGGGAATCCAGAGCTCCCTTGGGCACCACCACATCCACGAAGTTGTTGTTGGGGTTGTAGAAGGTGTCCGCATACACTACTTCGGAAGAGTTGGTGGTTTTCTTAATGGCAAAGACCACTTTGTCCGCGTTGGTCAGCTTGTAATTGGTAAAACGGAATCGGATAGAAAAGGTGTCGTACTGGGACACCTGGATGTTCTTATTTTCATCAATGACCAGCATTTTAGCCTCCTCCTGAATCATCGCTGCAGTCGCAGTTACAGTTGCAGTTGCACTGAGAATTCTCTTTCCAGTATTCTTCTGTATGGGACCGGTTCACCAGTTCCTGAAGGATACGCCGGAGGGTGTAGGTTCCTGCCGGGATCCCCCGGTGTTTCCGGATATGGTAAGCAGACTTGATGGACTGCAGTCCCGGTGCCGATGTAGGTCCCGTCTCTACGTCCCAGGAATTCAAGCCCATCACCCGGGCGTCCTTGTCTGCCTGCGTGCTGGACGTTACGGAAATCTCCACCTGGTCGATGAGCCGGTCGTCCGTCAGGGTCCCCATCCCGTTATAGGTCACAAGGACGGTCTTCCCCGCATCGGCTGCAGAAAATTTCAACGTCCCGGTATTCCAGCCCTCGATACCATGCTCTGTGGTGAGGTAGTCCGGCCAGTACTGCCCCTGGGCCGGTTCTTCCGCCACTTCCGTCAGGAGGGTTCCGTTCTGGAACTTCACCTGCAGGGTGGTGGGAGAAGTCTTCTGGGGCACTTCCGCCAGCCGGATGGTATAGGGGCTGTTGCTGGGGATCACGTGGGTTTCGTCGAAGATTTTCTTGATGTCAAAGGTGTTTTCAAAGGGATTGAATCGATAATCATGGATGGCCATCAGCTTCCTCCTTTCCATTGTTTCAGGGCCGAAGACTGGGACTGCTCGATATCCTTGGACCGCCGTTCGATTTCTGACAGATACCGGTCCACGGAAAATTGGGGCTCGCCCAGCTCCATTTCGGTCTTGATGCCCTTTTCCCCGGAGAGGGTGTATTTGATCTTCTTGATAGGATAGGTATCCGCATTCCCATCCAGCCTTCGGATTTCCGCCAGCCCGTCAGTAGACATATGTCGGACGTTGAAGGTCCCGTCCGGGTAAGGGTACTCCAGTCGCACCCCGCTGATCTTGGCGGATTTCACAGGAGCCTTGTACTGGCTGATCTGGTTTTCGCCCCACCTTTTGGCATCGGCGGCATCGTAGGCTTCCGGCAGGTTCCAGACGGCCTGGTGGACCCCGTAGCTGTTCTGGCTTTCCTTATCTTCCACAACGCACAGCCACTGCTCGCCCTGGTCGTCCACGCTGCCCCCCTTGATCCGAGCCCAGTTCACCAGTTTGGACACATCCCAGGAAGGGGTGTAGGAAGTAATGTGTTTTCCTACCGTAAGACGGGCCTGTTCGTTCACTGCTGTCTCTCTGCGGCGAAAGTACAGACACCGGTATTCATCCACTCCGTACACGTAATCCACGGCAAAGTCCGCCAGGGTATTCAGGGCCTCTTTCACCGTCACCCCGTCAAAGACCAGTTTGGTGGGACGGTATCCCACGCTCTGGATCTTGCTGTCGTTGTAGACCACCTGCAATGTCTGCCGTTCCACCTGGCGGGCAATGTCCCGGACGATATCTCCCACGTCCGTATTCTCATAGGTCTTCCAGAGCATCACATTCTCCAGCCGGTTGTAGAAACCATAGCCTTTGTACACGAACTTGGTATCCGTAGTCCCTTCAATAGGCCGGCTGATGATGTACCCGCTGTACCAGGGTTTCCGGTCTCCGTACAGGTGGATGTCGATACGCTGCATATAGTCCAGCTGGGCGTTATCCGGCTGCCGGTAAAAGGTCATCTGGCACTGGCCACAGCCGGTGCTGGTGATTTCAAAGGTCACTTCATTCAGGGCATTGGCCTCGCTGCCCCCGCCAAAAATAGCCGTCCGGGTCCCGTCCTTTTTGTAGGCATAGACCACGAACTGGCCGGGATAGTACTCATGGACCTTGCCCCGGTCGCTGTTTCCTTCACCGGCCCCAGTAGGACCGGCAAAGATCCACCGGCCGAACAGGCCCCGTCCAAAGATGAAATTCGTCATACAAACCACCTGTTGGTATAGGTAATTTCCACCGTGCCCGCTCCTCCTGTGTACAGAAAGAGGTTGGCTCCCGGTTTGGCATGGAGGAAGGTGCCCGTAAAGGCATTGATGCTGTTGTCTTTATCCCGCCAGACTGTCCCTTCCCGGCCATTCACAATGGAGGTCTTGGGGGCTACCAGCAGGGCATCCGTCAGGGTGAACTTCTCTTTGGCCTCCTGGTGCCAGACAGTCAGATTGGTCATCCGGTCTATGGGAATAAAGCGAAAGGTAAGAGGGGTATCCACGCTCCCCAGATTATGGAGCACCATTTCCGCCTGCACTGTAGCCTGGGGAAAGGTGAATACCACCTTGGATTCCTGAGCTTCATACCGGAACGGATCTGCCAGGAGAAGGGAAACAGTGATGTTGCTCCTTCTCTGCTTGAACCCGTTCTCAAACTTGTGCTTGATTTTCGACAGGCAGGCCACATGGTAAACCCGGTCTGGCCGACCTGCCATCAAGGAATAGTCAGTCTGGCCAAAGAAGGTATAGGCTTCGTTCAGCACTTCGTCATGGTCTTCTTCCGTAGCACCTTCCATGGAAAACTCCACCTGGAGAGTCCGTCCGTCAATCTTTCCATCCCCCACTGCATCACTTCCATGGGCAAAGGCCCGGGACTGGAGCTTGCTCCGAAAAGTATAGCTGCCGCTGTCCGTAAGGCTCCAATGGACCGGCAGCTTGTATTCCACCCCGTCTTTGGTGATGGTAAAATTCTGTTCGTTTTCTTTTCTTTCCGGAAACATGCTCTTTCACCTCCTGGTTCCCACTACCGTTTTTTATCAGTTGTTGGAATCCTGATCAAAGGGAACGAAGTCCCCATGATTAATTTCATACCGGATTACCACGTCACCATCCTGTTTGGTGATGGCCACATCATTTTCCACGTAGGATTCAATCAGGTGTCCATTGACCATCCGTTTCTGGTAGCAGGTGGGGTTCCGATCCGTGATTCCAGTTCCAGGATCCCCCACGATTTCGCGGATGTCAGTAGCAAAAGCCGTTCCCGCAATGCCAGCTACCAGGGCCAGAGTCATTGCCATCATTTTCATGTTCTTCATCGTGCATCTCTCCTTTTTGTGCATAAAGATAGGGCAGCCGGTTTTCCGGCGCCCTTGTAGAAAGCTATTAAATTCAGGTATAAGTAAAATTGTTCCAACGGTTGGCTTTACGCTCCTCTCAGTCCTGCCAGGACAGCATCGGTGAAGCCATCCATCAGATCATCCAGATCTGCGGCGTTGTTGATGTCTCCGTAGTTGTTGAACGTGGTGTTCATTTCCCGGTTGTCCGTAGATTCGCTGGAATTTGTGATGCCTTCGGCAATGCTGTCGAACACCGCCCTGTTCAGGGGTAAGGCCACTTCGTCACCGGCATCCCCCAGGACACCAATAAGAGGTCTTGTAAAATAGCCGCCTTTGGCATAATGAGGAGTCTTCCCCGCTCCCTGGGCCGCACCGGCAGCCGTATTGGACGCAGCTGCTGCCATGCCGATGCCCACTGCCGCGGACGTACCTCCCGTCAGAAGGCCCGTAGCGATGGGACCTGCAGACGGGTCGATGACCAGTTTCAGCCAGGCCGCAGGAGCCAGAGCCCCGGCCGCTGCCGTTCCCTGAGCCACCGTCTTGGCGGCACTGGCCGCATTGAGCTTATCCCCGAATAGGGCCGTCACCAACATCCCGGAGAGCATCTGGGAGAAATAGCTGGCAATGGTCTTCAGCATGGCCTTCCCCAGATCCAGAAAGGCATCCTTGGCGTTTTTTGCTCCTGTCAGGATATCTGTGAAGGCGGTCTCCAGACCACTTAAAGTGGTGGAAGCCATGTCCGCGATCAGTTCCAGGGTTCCCATGTGGGCATTCATATAGGCTTCCTGGTAGGTATCCATCAGAGATTTCTCTGCGTCAATGTTGCTTTGGCGGAGGGCCATCTCAGCCGTCAGGGTCTCCTGCAGCATGGCCAGGGAATTCTGGTTGTAGGCTTCATCCAGAGCTGCCTGGATGTCTTTCCCCTGGGCAAAGTAGGCGTTCCGTTCCTCCATATAGCTTTTGTAGGCTGCTGCTTTTTCCAGATTGGCCTGTTTGTCAAAGGCAATCTCGTTGGCACTGGCCTGTTCATAGGCGATGCCTTTTTCCTTCAGAGCGTTCAGGAATACAGCCTTTTCACTGGCCGTCAAAGAAATAAAGTCCTGGGACAGCTTGGCGTACTTGTCATCAATGGACGCCACGGCCTTTTCCATGTCGGACTGCATCTTCATGACTTCCTGTTCCTGTTTGGAACCATAGAGGGTAAGTTTGGCAGTAACGGCATCAAAAGACAGGTCCCGGGCTTTGTTCATCAGTTCCCGGTTTTTGGCCTGTTCTTCCGAAAGGGCGTCCAGGCGCTTCTGGGCATATAGCTCTGCCAGACGGGTCTTATCCCGTTCGTAGTTCTCGTTGGCAGACCGGGATTTTTCCAGTTCGTCCGTTTCTTCCTTGTACCAACGATCCACCAGGGCACTCTTGGTCTGGAAGGTCCGGAACCATTCTTCTTCGATACTCTTACTGGTCTGAATAGCGGCATTGGCCAACTGATCTGTTTCTCTGGAGCTTCCTCCCCCTCCGCCACCACCAGAACCACCGCCGCCTCCTCCACCTCCAGAAGGAACTGGGATATCCCCACCTCCCCCTCGAAGATTGCTGAAGTCCGGCAGCTTGAATTCCCGTTTGGCAGGAGTGCTACTGCCCCCGCCACCTTCTCCACCGCTTTCGCCACCCATGGAACCCAGAGCATTGTTGGTTTCCAGGATTTTCTGGATCAAGCTGGAGAGCCAACTAATGGCTTCACTGACAAAGTTGGCAATGGTAGAAAGGGCACTAGAGGCCCAGGAGGGAAGGATGCTGCCGGCCATGTCGGACAGGATGCTTCCTACTTCATCGATACAGGACCCAATGCCTTCTACCAGATAGGTAAAAGCGTTCAGGATCCAGGTCACACATTCGCTAAGGACGCTGATGAAGTTCAGCACTCCGTTCACTACCCCGCCAATCACCTGCAGGGCTGCATAGAAAGCTGCCCCCATCACGGCAGCCACCAAGGTGAACACCGGTTCCAGAGCCTGAAGGTTGGCAATAATGGACTGGGCCGCCGCGCTCATCATAGTCTGTACTGCATCCACAGCCCGGGTGACTGTTTCCATTTTAATGCCCATGGTTCCCAGCACATCTTCTACGGTCATCCCGCTTTTCCAGATGGCATAGAGGGCCGTGGCCATTGCCGCTGCTACCCCAATAAAAGGAGCTGCCGCTGCAACCGCCGCCAGAAAGGGCGCGGCCATGAGAGCCACCTTCGTCACAAAAAGCCCAATGGCCGGAATGGCAAGGCCGGTCAAGGTGGATACAATAAGCAGGAGTCCGGCCTGGAATTCAGGGGGAATGGCTGTCAGGAGCGCTTCTGTAAGACCAGAAGACTGGACGGTGGCTGCAAAGTTGGTCAGCATATCCCCTAAGGACTGGAAGATCCCCGGCAGGTTTAGGGCTTCCGCAATCTGGAGGCCCACTTGGGCCGCCGACTGTTCCAGTCCATCCATGAGGGTGGACCAGGTGCCGCTGATGGTCTCACTCTGCTGATCCATCATGCCCCCGAAAGACTGTTCCATACCACTGACCAAAGCCGTAATGCCCGTTGCCGCATCAATGGCTCCTTTGGACACCCTGTCCATGGCTTCCGGTACGGAAACCCCGATCTGGTCCGCCAGCATCTTCCAGGCAGGTATCCCGGTTTCGGTAAGCTGCATCATTTCACCGGCCTGGACCTTGGACTTGGCGGCCATCTGGCCCAAAGCCAGGGTGATCCGGTTGATGCCTTCCGCCCCAAGACCGACCCCAGCCGCGGCATCCCCAACTGCCGTAAGGGTCGGTATAACCTGTTCTGCAGAGAACCCAAAGGCGATGAACTTCTGGGCCGCCTGGGACACCTGGCTAAATTCAAAAGGAGTCTTGGCCGCAAAGTCCTGCATCTTGGCCAGAAAGTCCTGGGCTTTTTCCGCGCTCCCCAGCATATTGGTGAAGGCGGTCTTGGTACTCTGGAGACTGGCCCCTGCTTTTACAGAAGCCACTCCCAGGGCAGCCAGGCCGGCCCCGATGCCGCCTAAGACGGCCAGGGATTTCTTCGAAACGTCCAGAGCCTCGCTCCCGAAGGCGGTCTTGATCTGACGTTTGGTTGTATTGAGTTCTTTCCGGAGATCGGAGGTATCCGCTCCGATTTTGACCAGAAGGTCAGCGATGGTTGCCATATCCGTCAGCTCCTTTCCGTCTGAATTCCTCGAAGAAGGCATCCCGCTCTGCCGCGATTTCACTGCCTGTTTTCTTAGGCAGGAAGGGTTTCATCAGCTTCTCCGTCCGTACCGGTTTTCTCGTATGGACGCTCATCAGGCAGGCCACCCAGTAGGCGGTCTCCCACTTTTTCCGTTGTTCATCCTTGGCCCGGCACTCGGCCATCCGGTCCAGTTCCAGTGGCGTCATGGCATAAAACTGGGCAGGCAGAAGATGAAGCATCCCATAGGCCACTTCTTCCGCCCACCCCAGCCAGTCGTTAAAAGACGGGACTTCTTCCTGTCCCGCCGTCAGTTTTTTGGCTTCGTTTTCCCCTTCGCCTGGTCTTTACCCGGGTCCTCTTCCGGGAAGATGGCGTAGTACACTTCTTTCCCCAGGATGCCGGACCCGGCGATGGCCTTCACCACCGGCTGGACGAATTCGTCCATCTCGTGGCCTTCGTCAATCAGCTCCTGCATCTTATTGGCATACCACTGGGGATTCTTGATGCCATGCTGCCGGAGGCCGATGGAGAGAAGCGCCGTCAGGATTCCCAGATTCAGTTCCTGGTTCCGGATAATGTCCCCGGCACTTTTGCCCGTGAGATTCTCCACCTGAATCAGCCGGCCGATATCGAAATACAGGTACTGGCCGGGGCCAAAGACTTCAAAGTCGATTTTCTTCATAGAATGTAATACCTCCTATCAGCCATTCTCAATTACTGTTCCGGCCGCACTCTTCAGTTCACTGAGGGGTCCGTCCCCGGAAATGGTCCCGGAGAGGGTGGCCACGTCATCATGAGGGGTGGACAGGCTGCATTCCGTCACGGAACCCCAGCCGGTTACATAGCTCTTGTCCGGATATTCGAATTTGATGTGGACCTGCTTCCCGGCCAGGAAAGAGGCTTCCAGGAACCGGGCTCCCTTGTCTCCTGCCAGATACACGGACTCCAGATCCAGGGACCAGTTCCGGAGACCCGGGATGGTGGATTTCCACCCGCTGGACGTTTTGCTGCTGGCGTCGATTTCATCCGCCTGCCGGGTCAGGTCCCCGCTCCGCTGACCCCCTAACAGCAGCCAGGTGGGATTGGTGTCGGATTCCCCGGCGTTCAGATAGATCAAATAATCCTTGCCGGCAGTAGCCGTATTGGAGGCTTCGCTCCGGCTGGGAAAAGTGGTGGTTGCCATATTACTCCTCCTTATGGATGTTTTGGATGAGGACTTCCAGGGTGATCACCCCGCTGTACCCGGTTTCATCTTCCGGGTAGGTTTCGTAGAAATCCACTCCCTGGGCGCTTACGTAGAACTCGTCTCCCGTAAGGTCCAACTGCTCCATTCCGAATAGGTTGATGAGCTTCTCCGCCAGGGAGTTGATTTCGTACCGGCCTTTATAGCTGCTATAAATGTGGATGTGGGCCGACAGGTGAGTCATGTCCTCGGTTTTCGTGGATTTGTCCTGGACGGTCATGGTCCCCAGGGTGATAAACGGCAGCACCGCTTCCTGGGGCACATAGTCATAGACCGCCAGTCCTGTGTGTTCTCTCAAAAAGGCCACCAGGGCCTTGTGGATGGCATTGTTGGGTAATCTCTTCATGGTTCACGGATCGCTTTCTTCACTTCCTGGATCAGCTGAGGTTCCACGTAGTCGTAGGCCGGCTTGAAGAAGGGTTTTCCGGATTGAGCCGGGATCCTGGCCCGTTTCGTAAAGACAGGCCCGCCCCGGAAAAACCGGAGAGCCTTTTTCTTCCTGGGCTTTACCGTATGGGCCCGGCTGCCGAATTCCACCAGATGGGCATAGGGCTGGTTGCTGAACACCTGCCCTTCCAGCTTCACGGTGGAAAACCGCTGCCTGATGGATTTTTTCAGCTTCCCCGACCGGATCGGGACCCGCTGCCGGGCCTCCCGGTATACCGCATTGGTTCCTCTTTTGAGGGCCGCTTCCACCCGGAGACGGGTCTTTCCATCCCAGGCGGAAATCTGCCGGATGGCTTTGCTCAGTTCCCCTTCCGGGACTTTTACCGTAAAAACAGCCATGGCTACACCCCCTGTTCATACCGATGGACGATCAGCGTGGTACTGTCCCGGTAAGTATTGTCCACGGTCTCGATTTCGTACAGTTCTCCAGCGAGCCTCAGTCTCCATCCCCGTTTCAAATCCTTGCGGGGCCGGATTTTGAGACGCAATTGCTCCCGATTCATGGGAGTCCCCTGGGCTTCCTGTTCGGCATAGTTTGTCTGGATCACCTGGGCCCAGATTTTCCCTTCTTCTTTATAGTCCGTATGAAAGCCCCCGTACCCGTCTTCGGAAGGAATAGGCCTAAGAAGGGTAATCCGTTTATCCATCTTCCCGATTTTCACTAGAAGGCTTCCTTCCTTTCCCCAAACAAAAGAGAGCGCAGGGTGAGAAGCAGATTGTGATAATCCGCATCCTCCCTGTGCTCATAGAGATAGGCTACCGAAAAAAGGACGGCCATTTTGAAGGCCGCCGTTTCTTCCGGTTCTTCTTTCCGCAGGGTGTCCAGACAGAGCCGCTCGGAAGAAGCGATGAGACGGGTGATCAGCTCATCTTCTTCACTTCCGTCTACTCTCAGATAGGCTTTGGCTTCTTCCAGTGTCACCAATCCCATCATCTCCTTTTATTCACTGGTCAGCCGGCCTGGATTTCCAGGACCTTCACGGTTTCCGGCAGGATCAGCCGGCCGTCCACCCGTTCGCTGGCCAGGAACCCGATCTGTCCGTTGGCCGCATAGAGCTCGCTGAGGCGCTTGAACTTCCGGCCCTGACGGTCGGCAATCCAGTAATAGGAATAGTCCCCCAGAGCGATCACCTTGTTCCCGGCCGCCAGTTCCGGCACAAAGCTGGACGTACGGTAGGGCAGGCTGAGGATCCGGTCCGGCTGGCCCATCTGGACGGAAGGCTGCCAGATGTAGTTGCCGTTGTTGTCCTTCAGTTTCCGTATGGCCTTCACAGTGGAATCGTTCAGGATCCAGAAAGCGTTTCTCCGATAGGGAGTCCGGAGGCTGTGGTACAGGTCCATCATGTCGTCGAAGGTAATGGCCGTTTTCGCTGCCGTCACCCCTACTTCCGCTCCCTGGAATACACCCAGGGGCTTATGGTTCCCGTCCCCTACCAGGAAGGCTTCTTCTTCCTTGGTGCCGATACGTCTTGCAAATTCCTGGGTGATGTAGCTTTCCAGGTCGAAGACGCTGTCGTTCATCAGCTCTTCGGAAACCCGGATGGCCGTACCCAGTTTGTGGGCTCCCAGGTTCACCTGGCTGAAGGTATCGTCACTTTCCGGATAGGCACTGCCTTCTTCCATCCAGGCCGCTTCCCCGTGGCTGGCTACTACCGGGATAGTGTGGTCCCCGGAAGAAGTCCGGATGGTATGGGCCAAGCCCCGGAAGAAGTTTTCTTCCAGGAGGGCCTCCACCAGGGTGTGTTCGTATTCATCCGGGACCAGATAGCCCCCTTCCGGATCGGAGCCGATGGTCAGGGTATCCTTCACTTCCTGGATGTTCCCTTTCCCCCGGAAGGCCTGCCAGAAGGCTTTGGTGTAGGCGTCACTGGCCCGGCCTTTCTTTTCGTCCGGTTTCATCAGCCCGGCTCCGGGGTTTCCCTTCAGGGCCGTATCGATGGTCTTATTCAGGTCATCGTCGATGTTCCGCTGGCGTTCCAGCCGTTCGATTTCTTTTCCCAGGGCCACCACTTTTTCTTCCATCCGGTCATAGACGGCACTATCTTCTGCAGAGACCATGCCGTCCTTATCCCGGTGGGATTCCAGGAAAGCTTTGGCCATTTCCCAGGTGTTGGCGCGTTCTTCTCTCAGTTTCAGGATCTGATTCATGGAAATTCCTCCTTAATGCACAAGAAGGCCCAGCCGCTTCATGAGTTTGTCCGCGGGGACCTTGTTGGGTACGGGTTCTTTTGTTTTCTTCACAGACAGCTTGGTCAGCAGGGAATTGGTCACTGCCGCCCGGCTGAACAGCATGGCATCTACGTTGATGTCATTTTCCGTTTTCTCTTCGGTGTAGAGAATGGCGTCTGCAAAACCTAGTTCCACCGCCTTCTTAGCGTTGAACCAGGATTCTGCGTCCATCAGCCTGGAAATCTTGTTCCGGGACAGGCCGGTTTTGATTTCGTAGGCGTTGACGATGCTTTCCTTTACTTCAGAGAGCATATCTATGGCCTTCTGCATTTCCTTGCTGTCGCCAATAGCCACCGTGATGGGATTGTGGATCATCATCATGGCCACCGGGGACATTTCCACCTGGCTTCCGGCCATGGCAATGACGCTGGCGGCAGAGGCGGCCAGGCCGTCGATCTTCACGGTCACATGCCCCGGATAGTCCATCAGCATGTTGTAGATCTGGGCTGCCGCAAACACATCGCCCCCGGGGGAATTGATCCAGAGGGTAATATCTCCGCTGCCGGCCATCAATTCATCTTTAAAGAGCTTCGGAGTCACTTCGTCCCCGAACCAGGTTTCATCGGAGATTTCACCGGAAAGGTACAGGGTGCGGGTTTCTTCCCCCTCGTTCTTCACCCAGTTCCAAAATTTACGTTTCATGGGTTTCCTCCTTGCTGCCGGTTCCTGCAAACAGCCCGGCATCCTTTAGTTTCGTCATGTTCCCGTTGATCAGGTACAGGTCCCCGCCCTCTTCTTCCGGGATCCGGTTCATGTTCTCCAATTCCCGGATATCGTTGGCGGACAGCCACCCGTTCTGGCGGCCTACAGCATAACCGTTCATCCGGCTTTCGTAGTCACCCCGGAGGAGGCCATCCACATTGAAGTGGATTTCATACCGGGTCCGTTCTTCCGGGGTCAGGAGGGATTGGCTCATGGCCTGTTCCCACCGGGATACCCAGGGCCCCAGGGTGTATTTCACAAATTCCAGAGACTGCTGCTCGATGTTGGAGAAAGTGGATTTTTCCAGATCCCCGATCATATGAGGAGGTACCCGGAAGATTCGGGCGATCTCATCAATCTGGAACTTCCTGGTTTCCAGGAATTGTGCCTGGTCCGGAGAGATCCCGATAGGAGAGTACTTCATGCCTTCTTCCAGGACAGCCACTTTCCCGGCGTTGGAGCTTCCCCCGAACTGGGACTGCCAGGCTTCCCGGACCCGCTGAGGATCTTTGATGGTCCCCGGATGCTCCAGGACGCCGCTGGGAGAAGCCCCGTTGGCAAAGAACTTGGCCCCGAACTCCTCACAAGCAATGGCCATGCCGATGGCGTTCTTGGCCATGGCGATGGGTGAATATCCCACCAGGCCGTCAAACCCCAGGCCGGGAATGTGCATCACGTTCTCCTTCCGGAGCCGGACGGTGCCGTATTCTTTGATTTTTGGGTTCTCGTCCGTGGCTTTGGTGTAGAGATAGTAAATCTCCCCATCTCCGTCCCGGCACACTTCCATCCGGTCCGGCATCAGGGGATACAAGGCTACCACCTGGCCCCGTCCGTTCCGGATGATCTGGGCGAAAGCATTCCCCCACAGCAGAAGGTGGGTCATGAGAGTCTCCCGAAAGACGAAGCTGGTCATCTCCGGGTTCGGGGCATCATGGAGAAGCCCGGCCAGAGGATGGTTGAAATCCCGCATCTTCCCATTTCCCTCCCGGTTGTACCGAAAGAGATGAAGGGGAAGTCCTGCAATGGATTCCGAAAGGACCCGGACGCAGGCGTAAACTGCTGTCATCTGCATGGCGGACCGCTCGTTCACCGCCTTCCCGGAAGAAGAACCTCCGAAAAAGAACCAGTGTCCGCCTCCCAGAAGGCTGTTTTGGGGCTTGTCTCTGGTCCTAAACCAGGTAAATGGATTGAACATAATAGCCTCCTATTATATAATTTGCTAAAGCATTGAATTGCGGAATCTCCGCCTCTTTAAAATAAATCCAAAGAAGGTGACAGAGTATGCTGGGAAAACCGGATGCAGGCTGGTCAAAAGTTACCATGGGCGAATTCGAGGAATACGCCAGTTATCTGACCAACGTCCCTATAGACTGCCTCGAAGCATGCATCCACAGAGTCAAAGGAAAAGGGCCTTTGGCATTTGTTTTTGAGGCTGAAGGGCCAGGAAGATTTTTTGTTCTCGCAACCGCTTATAATACCGTAATTAAATGGGAAGAGGACGATACACCTGAATCCTGCCATCTAATCCCGGGTGTCAATGATGTCCAACTTGTTCTGGAAACTGTCCATGATATCGAACAGTATCTGAATGACTGGGCCGAAGACTGGCATACATGCACTGCCGAAGAATTGATCAATAAATTAAACGAACTGAAGGAACTCCTTCCATCCTGGTACCAGAGGGAAAACATTAAAATATCTCACTTTCAGAAGGAGGAAGATCAATGAAAACCTGGGACGATTATAAAAACCACGTGAAATCCCTCAGTGAAGAAGAACGCCGCAACATGGAAAACATTGAAAATCTTGTTACCCGCAGGCCAAAGGCTCTCGGATCAATGACAAAGGAAGAACTGACTGCCGATATTCAGGCAAGTATGAATTCCATCAAGGCGGGTCGGATCTATACTGATGAAGAAGTAGATAAAATCCTGAAAGAAGATTTCAGTAAAGCCAGGCTGAATAAAGTTGAATCATAAGCAACCCTGCCCCCATGGAGCAGGATCTTTTTTTATACAAACAGCAACCCCCTGGAGTCATAAACACTCTCATGGGCATTGTTTCCACACCGAATGGCCCGATCCAGGCCCATGATGGTGGCAATGGCCCCGTCTATCTTTTCCGTGGACTTTTCCTTATCCGCCTTGATGTTTCCGGCCGGATCCCTCCGGATGTAGATGTTATCCATCATCCATCGAAGGACTGGATGCCCTCCATGAGCAATTCGCTGCTCCAGCGTGAGCTTCATAAGCTCCTTGGTAGGAGGGCTCATGTCCTTGAATCCCTGTCCGAAGGGAACCACCGTAAAGCCCATCCCCTCCAGGTTCTGAACCATCTGTACCGCGCCCCATCGGTCAAAGGCGATTTCCTGGATATTGAACCGTTCACCCAACTTCTCGATGAACTTTTCAATATACCCGTAGTGGATGACATTTCCTTCGGTTGTCTGGATAAATCCCTGCTGGGCCCAGATGTCGTACATCACATGATCCCGCTTCACCCGCAGGGGCAGTGTCTCCTCCGGCAGCCAGAAGTACGGCAGGATGCAGTACTTATCCTGGTCATCCAGAGGCGGGAATACAAGTACGAAGGCGGTAATGTCCGTGGTGCTGGAAAGGTCCAGACCGCCGTAGCAGATCCGGCCTTCCAGATCTTCTTCCCGCACCGGGAACGCACAGGCATCCCATTTATCCATAGGCATCCACCGAACAGACTGCTTCACCCATTGGTTCAGCCGGAGCTGACGGAAAACATTCTCTTCGCTGGGTGTCTCTTTGGCCGATTCACAGGCTGCTTTCACTTTGTCGATTCCCACGGTAATCCCAAGAGAAGGGTTGGCCTTCTTCCAGACTTTCGGGTCGGTCCAGTCATCCTGCTCCGCGGCCCCGTAGATGACAGGGTAAAACGTGGGGTCATGCTTCCGCCCTTCCAGGATGTCCATGGCCTTCTGATGGACTTCATAGCAGATGCTGTGGGTATCCGTCCCGGCTGTGGTAATGAGAAAATACAGGGGCTGCATCCGGGCATCCCCGGAGCCTTTGGTCATTACATCAAAAAGCTCTCGGTTGGGCTGGGTATGGAGTTCATCGAACACCACCCCGTGGATATTAAACCCGTGCTTGGAATAGGCTTCTGCTGAAAGGACCTGGTAGAAGCTGTTGGTGGGACGAAACACCATCCGTTTCTGGGAGGACAGAATCTTGACCCGCTTGCTGAGAGCCGGGCACATCCGGACCATATCGGCCGCTACTTCAAAAACGATGGAGGCCTGCTGCCGGTCTGCCGCACAGCCATAGACTTCGGCCCCTTCTTCCCCGTCCCCGCAGCAGAGCAGGAGTGCCACAGCTGCGGCCAGCTCACTTTTCCCCTGCTTCTTGGGGATCTCGATATAGGCTGTGTTGAACTGCCGGTAGCCATTGGGCTTTATGGTACCGAACAGATCCCGGATGATCTGTTCCTGCCAGTCGATGAGCTCGAAGGGATGGCCCGCCCAGGTTCCCTTGGTATGGCACAGGCTCTCAATAAAGGCCACGGCATAATCCGCCAATTCCTTGTTGTAGGTGGACGTTTTGGCCTTAAACTTTGTCGGTTTGTATTTTTTGAGTTTCCGCATGGGTGCTCCCTCCTTTCTTTTTACTGGGTATAAGAAAAGGAGCCCGGAGGCTCCTTGGTTCTTGCTGTCCCCCGTTCCTCAAAGGCTGAAGAGGAAGGCGGGGATTCTTTCGTATTCGTTGCTCATGAATTTCTGGCCGGATCCGTAGATTTCGGTCATCCCTTTCAATTTGCAACCCAGCTGGGTAAATTGCCAGGCTACCTGGACGGCGCTGGACCAGGTGGAGGAAAAAGTGAATTCTTTCACCCCAAATTCCCGGAACACTTTGAGGATCTTTTCCGGTTCCTGGTAGGTTCCGGAAAGGTCCAGGAGGCTGTTGCCGTGCTTTTTCATGTCGCTGTAAAGCCGCATCATGTTCCCGAAGTCTTCCCCTTCTGCCTGGACTTCCTTCACCAGTTCCTGGTAGGCATCCCGGCAGGCCTGCATGGTCTGGGCATCCCCAACCTTTTCTGCTGCATCGAACTTCTTTTCTAGTTCCTCGCTGCGCCCGTAGAATCTTTCGATCATGTCCATCTTGGTCATTGCTTTTTCCTCCTTGTGATTGTGTGCCTTTGCCTTTTGGCATGTACATATATCACTCTAAAAGCAGATAATAGCAAGCAAATTCTGTGTATTTATTCATTTTTTCTGGAACAGGGGCCTTTGCTTGGCCCCTGCCCTTCCCCTGTTTTACCGGAACTCGATGGTCAGCATTCCGTTTCCCATCCACCAGGTGCTTTCTTCATTCGGGTCTTCTAAAAAGGCTTTCTTGGCTTCCCGGATCATTTTGTTCACGTCGGCCTCTCCGTACATTTCACAGGCTGCTTTCTTACTGATTTTCTTGGCGTCCAGGGTAATGATCGTTCTCATGGGTATTTCCTCGCTTTCATGTGCTTTTTGCTTTTGGGGGCTGTCCCCTTTGGCATGTCTATTAATCACTCTAAAAGCACATAATAGCAAGCGAATTCTGTGTATTTATGCAAGTATACAAGAAAGAAGAACAGGGCCTTACGGCCCCTTCCCCTGCCTGTGGCTACCGCCTTCAGGCGGCGTTTCTCCAGGCGGAATTCCCGGTGAGGTGTTTCAGCATGTGGAGCCGGCAGGTCTTGAATTCTTCCCCGATAAGCCCCAGCCGGAGCATCCAGCACCGGAAGGCGTATTTCTCGTTGTCCGTCTCCGTCTTTCTGGCGGAGGCTTTCTTCTGGGTCAGTGCCTGATGGGCCACCGCCAGACAGAACTGGATGTATGCCTTGATTTCCCCGGCGTGGAGGGTGCCGTTGAAAAGCCGGAATTCCACCGTCCCTTTGGTGAAGGTGGCGTGGAGGTTGAGCCCGTGGTACCGGCTGTTGTTGTAATGTTCATCCCGACCAAAGGGTGCCTGGATGTACCAGATGTCGGCAAATTCTGCCATGGTTCGGGGCTGCTTCTTGTTCAGTTCCCAGAGGAAGGTTTCATCTGTCTTCTGGCAGTATCTGGCTTCCCGGAGGGCGTCGATCTGGAGGGCATGGTAGATCATATCTTCCTTGCTGGCCACCAGGTTTACCAGGTTCCGCAGGGTTTTCGGGGTGAACTTCTCGGCTCCCACATGGATGTGAATCCCGCAGGAGGTGTTCACCAGGGCCCCGGCTTTTCTCAGGATCCGTACCAGTTCCTGCAGCTTCGGGATGTCGTCGTAGGAAAGGATGGGGCTTACCACTTCCGTCCGGTAGTCCCGGGTGGCGCCCTCGATCTGGCCGCCCACCTTTCTCTGAGGTCGGATGCTGGAGTCGCTCATGGCTTTCCAGGTCCGTCCTTGGTTATCCAGGGCGGTGTAGGTATCGTAGGCTCCGCCTTCATAGGTGCCCCGTCCTGTTCCGAAGAAACCGGCCATCAGGTTGGCAGCCTTTTCTCTCGTAATTCCCGTCATTTCCATTTCAATCCCGAAGTGCAGTGTTTTCATCCTTCTCGTCATCCTTTCGCTAGGTTTGTGTGTTCTTTGGCATGTGTATATATCACTCTAAACGCACAGAATAGCAAGAGATTTTGAGAATAATTATTAATTATTTCGTGTCTTTATTCAGTTTTTGCACCTCATCCACCCCAGGGATCACATTAAGGTGGGATCCGTTGTCCCAAACCACCAGGAGGGACCCTATATCATCTACGCCGGTCACCGTGCCTTTCGTACCCAAAGGCGGTGCCTGGGGATCGTCCATCCGGGTAAGGCGTACCCGGGTTCCGGGAGGGTATTCCTGCTGTAGAAATTCCAGCAGCTCTTTATTGGGAAACCGCATCTTTTTTCCCTCCGTTCCGGAAGGCCGCTGACCCACTGAGCTTTTCCAGCAGGATCTTTCGGCAGTCCTTGTATTCCTTCCCGATAAAGCCCAGGCGCAGGAGGAAACACCGGAAGGCGTATTTCTCGTTGGGGACTTCATGTTCTTTGGCCGTGACCCGTTTGGCGTTCTTGGCAAACTGGCACAGGGCCTTCACCAGTCTGGAGTAGGCTTGGACCTTGGCGCCGTCCGCTTCGTGGAACCAGGGGAAGTTGATTTTCCCTTCGCTGCGGATGATGGTCAGGTCATCCGTCCCCAGGGCCTTTTTGAAAAGGCCGGCTTTAGAGGCCACCAGGTTCTGAAGTTTCTCGAAGTCTTCTTCCGTGAAATCGTCCGGAAAGGAAATGGTGAGGGTGTCGACTTTCTCAGGAGTTTCTTCCGGTTCCTGGGCTGTTTCAGGTTCCGTCCCTTCTTCCAGTTCAGCCGTTTCCTGGGAAAGTTCTGGTTCCGGGTTTGCATCCGGTTCTGCCGTTTCCTTTACGGGTTCTTGTTCCGGAGTTTCTTCCGTTGCTGCCTGTTCTGCAGCCGTTTCTTCTGGCTTGAATCCTCTGGCTTCCAGTTCTTTTACCACCTTCTGGAACAGTTCTCCGTCTTCACATTCCATGGCACCGTTTTTCCACACCATAATGCTGCCGATCCGGTAAGCCTTGGTGGGAAGAAAAAGGTACTTTGCCTTTTCTCCCGTAATGGCGCTGATGGCCTGGACCAGTTCTTTTCTCGCTGCACCTTGTCTGTTGTATTCGACCTTCATGATTGGTACCTCCTTAGGGTATTTTGGTACTGTTATTAATCACTCTAAAGGCGAATAATAGCAAGCAAAATGTAGCCCTTTTTGTTCTTTATTTTTCTCCGCCCACAACTTCCTGATAGGTGTATGTTTTCCCATTTCGCAGGACGGTCACGCTGTCCTGCTCCCCTTCGTGGGAAGCCAGGTACCGCTTCACCGCCACATCCACGAACTTGGGTTCCAGCTCCACCCCATAACAGATCCGGCCCAGCTGGTCGCAGGCCATGAGGGTGGAAGCAGACCCCAGGAATCCGTCCAGCACCACCCCGTTGATCTGGCTGCTCAGCTTGATCAGATAGGCCAGCATGGGCACCGGCTTACTGGAGGGGTGCCCGAAACCGTCCTCTTTGCTGTTCTTGATCCCGTCAAACTCAAAGACTGCTTTCTGTTTCTGGTCCCCGTACCAGTTGTGTTTTCCGTCTTTCCGCCACCCGAAGATAATGGGTTCCATGTTAAACTTCCAGTCGGTGCGCATAAAGGGGGCCTTGGGCTTTTTCCAGATCAGGCCAGCTCCCACTTTGAAACCGGCATCTTCGAAAGCGTCATAAAAGACCCGGGCCTTCATGGTGGCGTAGAACACATAGATGGAGGCGTCCGCCGCCATGGCATCATGGAAGCAGGTGAAGGCCTTTTTCAGGAACTCGTACCCTTCCTGGTCGTTCAGATCATCGTTCCTGATCTTCCCGGAAGTACTCCGGAGGTTGACCAGGTACGGAGGATCCGTCAGGACCAGGTTTGGCTTTACTCCATCCATCAACTGAGCATAAGTTTCCGGCTTGGTAGAATCCCCGCACAGGACCCGGTGCTTGCCCAGCTGCCAGAGGTCCCCGGCTTTGGAAAACACCGGTTTCTGCAGTTCTTCTTCCACGTTGAAGTCATCTTCTTTGGCTTCTGTTTCTTCATCGAAGATATGGGCGATTTCGTCATCGCTAAAGCCGGAGAGGCTCACATCAAAGTCCGCTCCCTGGAGGGATTCAATTTCCACCCGCAGCATTTCTTCGTCCCATCCGGCATCCAGGGCCATCCGGTTGTCGGCCAGGATATAGGCTTTCTTCTGGGCTTCGGTAAGATAGTCCACCAGGACGCAGGGCACTTCTTTGATCCCTTCTTCCCGGGCTGCCATCACCCGACCGTGGCCGGCAATGATGTTCTTGTCCTTATCGATGATCACCGGGTTGATGAACCCGAATTCCCGCAGGCTGGCCCGGAGCTTGTTAATCTGTTCCGGGGAATGGGTCCGGGCGTTATTTACATAGGGAATCAGCTCATCGACGGGGAGGAGCCTCATCTCTTTGGTTGTTTTCTCCATGCCATGTTTCTCCTTATAATCGCAGCAAGCCCCCTGCGGGCACCGTTCAGGTCCCCACAAAGGGCTTGTCCTCGTAATGTTTTGATCTGTTGTTTGGTGAGGGGATATCCCCTCAGCCGGGAAATGAATTCTCTTGCTGTCATGCTATACCTTCCGCGACCGCAGCAGCCGTTCCATCACGTCATCCTGGGGCGTGTTGCCGGCAAACTCCACGGAGCAGTTTTCCTTCACCACCTGGTAGATCTGATACCAGATCTGGTTCACCTGCTTCATGTAGTTCTGGCCCATGGTCACGTATGGAGAAGCAATGGCCGCATTGGTGGTGGGGTGCTTGGCAAGAAAGCCATATTCCGAAATGGCATGTTCGCACTGGATCCACCGGGACACCGCCATGGCGTACTGGCTGATGAGCTGAGGGCTTACCAGTTTCTCGCAGTGCCGGGCTTTGAGCCACAGCCAGGTTTCCCGGTAGATTTCTTCCGCCTCCAGCTTCCCGCCGTTCCGCTGCTTTTCCTTCATGTAGGCTTTGGGTTCCGGCATATCTTCTCCAGATAGATCCGCCCCTTCCGGCAGGTCCATCACCTTAAGCGGCCGCTTCCCCGGATTGTCCGGCAGTTTGTCCAGCAGGGCCCTGGGTTTCCGGCCCTGGCCAACCCGCAGTCCCCCTCGCATGGTTCCGTCTTTTGCTATTTTTCACACCCCCTTTTTCACCGGGTCAATACCCTTTTTGAAAACGCGTTTTTTTCGCGCGTGACCCCTCGCCCGTTCTGGCTTTCCGGGCTTCCAGAGATTCATACTCCCCCTGGGTATACGACTTTGTTTCAGATTTAACATTTTAAAATTTCACTTTTTTATGCCACCTGTCTCCCCGTTTGGCATGGATCCGGGCATGGCAGGCTTTGCATAAAGCGATCAGGTTGTTCCATTCGTGGGTCCCGCCTTCCGCCAGAGGCTTCTTGTGGTGCACTTCTTCCGCCACCACGTACCGGCCGTTCTGTAAGCACAGCTCACAGAGAGGATGGCTGGCCACGTAGGCATCCCGGATCTTCTTCCAGGTCCTTCCGTACCGTTTCTTTGTACCAGAACTTCGCTCATACTTTTCGTACCGCTTGTCGATAATCTTCTGGTGCCTCTCGCAGTACCGCCCGTCCGTCAGGTTCGGGCAGCCTGGGAAGGAACAGGGTCGTTTCGGTTTTCTAGGCACAGCTGCCACCTCCTTTCGGGCATGAAAAAAGCCTTGTAGGATTTTTACATCCCGCAAGGCTTGTCTTTATTCCCTTTTCTCGTGATTCTATCATACCACGAAGAGGCTATTGAATTCTAGTGCTTCTCTACTGCATTTTCCTGCAATTCACTGCACGCCTCCAAAATTTTTTCAACGGCTGCCATCCCTTCCCCATGGACCGTGTAGACCCACCGGATTCCTTTGCCCATGCTCCGGGCGATGTCTTCCCAGGAGTCGAAGTGGATGTACCGGTCCCGGAGGACCAGCCGCTGGGCTTCGTCTTCCACCCGATCGATGACCTGGCCGATTTCATACTTCAGGTCCACCAGCCGGTCCACTTCCCGGTTGATCTCCTGCTCCCGCTCCCAGATCTTCTCGATGGTCCGGACGAAGGGAGCTTCCGTGGGCCGGTTGGGGTTGTGGCTTTCTTCCAGCCCGGCTGCGGAGATTCCCAGACAAAGGTGCCGCACTTCGGCTACTTCCCGCAGGTTGCTCTCTATTTTTTTATCCAGGTAAAATCCCTGTTGCAAATAATCCCTCGCGTTCATATTTTCCCCTCCAAATCTGCCTTCACGGCTTCGATCAGTGCCGCTTGAGAACTGTCTTTCTTCTCCAGGGCCTTCAGGATCCGTTCGTCCATGGTGCCTTTCGTCACAATGTGCTGGACGATCACCGTCCGGCTGGTTTGTCCCTGTCGCCAGAGCCGGGCCACCGTCTGCTGGTAGAGTTCCAGACTCCAAGTCAGCCCGAACCAGATCAGGATGGACCCGCCCTGCTGCAGGTTGAGTCCATGGCCGGCAGAAGCCGGGTGGATGAGAGCCACCGGGATCTTCCCGGCATTCCAGTCGGCAAAGTCCCTGCTCTCCTTCAGTTCCCTGGCTTCCATCCTCTGACAGATCCGTTCCCGGTCGTGCCGGAACCAGTAGGCCACAAGGACCGGCCGGCCATTGGCACTTTCCACCAGGTCTTCCAGGGCATCCAGCTTCCGGTCATGGAGCCGGATGGTCTTCCCGTCATCGGTGTAGATGGCTCCGTTGGCCATCTGGGACAGTTTCAGGGTAAGGGCTGCGGCATTGGCGGCCGTCACCTCGCCGCCTGGAAGATCCATCACCAGGGACTTTTTGAAGTCATGATACCGCTTCCGCTCCGAGTCCGAAAGATTGACCTCGGTTTTCACACGTACCAAATCCGGCATCTGCAAATAGTCTGTGGCCTTCATGGACACGGTGATGTCCGCGATCTTCTGGTAGATGGCGTCCTCTGCTCCCGGCAGGGGCTTGTAGGAAAACACCACCATCCCGTTCCGTTTGTCCGGCTGGAAATAGGTGTTCCGGTACTGGCTGATGTATCTCCCCAGCCGCTCTCCCATGTCCAGGAGCCGGAACTCCGCCCACAGGTCCATAAGGCCGTTGCCGCTGGGAGTCCCCGTGAGGCCCACGATCCGTTTTACCTTGGGCCGCAGGGCCTTCATGGCCTTGAACCGCTGGGCCTGCTGGTTCTTGAAAGAAGACAGTTCGTCCAGGACCACCATATCAAAATCCAGCCGGCAGTTCTTGCAAAGCCACACCAGGTTCTCCCGGTTCACGATGTAAAGGTCTGCTGGCTTCTGGAGGGCCCGCCTCCGTTCCGTCACGGACCCCACGACCACGCTGCAGGTGAGCTCCTTCAGGTGGTCCCATTTACGGAGTTCTTCCGGCCAAGTATCTCTCGCTACTCTGAGGGGTCCTACGATCAAAACCCGGTGGACTTCAAAGGAGTCATACATCAAATCCCGAATAGCCGTCAAGGTCGTCACCGTCTTGCCGAACCTAAGCCCATATCCAGCAGGAGAGCCGTCACCGGGTGGGTCTTGATGTACTCGATGGCATAGGTCTGGTATACATGGGGTATGAACTTCATTGGGCATCACCTCCTTCCGCGATGGTCTGCAGCAGCCCGGGGATATCTTCCAGGGCATCCAGGACGAACACCCGGAACCCCAGCTCCCGAAGCTTTTCGTGCCTTTTCACCTGCAGAACCCGTGGTTTCTTCCCCGGTGCCTTCACTTCCACAAAGGCCAGCTTCCCACCAGGAAGAAGGACCAGCCGGTCCGGCATGCCGGAAAAGGAAGGGGAAACGAACTTCACAGCCAGTCCGCCTTTCTTCCTCGTTTCCGTCACCAGCTTCAGTTCTACTTGTTTCTCATTTAAAAAGGACATCTGCTGCCTCCTTTGCCTTTGCCATCACTTCCGCATCCACCGGGGTTCTGGGTTCATGCTTCAGGTCTCCGTAAAACACATTCAGATAGTCATTGCTGACTTCCGGATGGTCATGGAACATGTTGTCTTCCGCCCGGGACCGCACTTCATCAATCTTTTGCAGGACCCGCATGAATTTGTCCGTATCCGTAGACAAAAGGACCTGAGACATGTGGATGGCAAGATTTCCACCCAATGTCCGGAACAGCCGCATTTCGGCTCCCACCAGTTTGTACAGTTCAATCGTCCGTTCTTTCTTGTTAATCATCGCTTTTCCTCCTTCAGTATGGGAGTGACGGTGGTGACACTCTTCAACATACCCTCTCTATAGATCCTTTTTTAAAATCTTCTTTAGGACTTTCAGGTGAGAGTGTCACTACTGTCACTTTTCATAAGGTGCAGGTGGTGAAGGTCTCCAGCATACCTTTATATAGAACTCTTTTAAAAATTCTTCTTTAGAACTGTCAGTAGTAGACCTGCACCCACCTGCACCTTTTAGATTTTTCCATTAATCCCATGGGGTGCAGGTGGTGAAGGTCTCTAACATACCTTTATATAGAACTCTTTTAAAAATTCTTCTTTAGGACTGTCAGTAGTAGACCTGCACCCACCTGCACCTTTTAGATTTTCCATTAATCCCATGGGGTGCAGGTGGTGAAGGTCTTCAACATACCTTTATATAGAACTTCTTAAAAAATTCTTCTTTAGGACTGTCAGTAGTAGACCTGCACCCACCTGCACCTTTTAGTCCAGAAAATCCTGTCCTTCTTTCAACCGCAGCCCGTGAACAACGATTCCTTTCTTCGTCTTGTGACGGAAGAACCCCGCCTTCTCCAGATTCCCATAGAAATCCGAAGTGCTTCTGGTGTATTCACCCGTCTGCATACAGACGATCCGGTACTGCTGGTACAAATCCCCCGACTTCTCCGTGAAGGAGGGATCCACGTCACAATGGGCGTCCAGGAATTGTCCCAGCCAATCGTTGTCCTCCCGGTATTTCTCTACCGCGTTCCGCACGGTTTCCGGTTCCTCAATCTTGAACTTCTTCCGGATGGCAGCTTCCGCGCCTTCAATGACCCACTTCAAAATGGCTGGCCCGGCTTGTTCGAACAGGTAGTCCGAATAGTTCTTGATGTCGTTTTTCCGGGTAATCCTGGCGTTGAAGGGAATGATAATCAGCCTCCGCCAGGTGCCGTCATCGTTGGCGGCCACTTTCGGCAGGTGGTTGGTGTAAAGGACCAGTGTGTGGGAGGGGACGAAATGGAAGGGAGTCTTGAACTTCTTCTCCGCTTCGATGGGGTCCACAGAACAGATCTGCTTCACCATCCCCGTATTGAGCCGCTGGCCTTCTTCCAGTTCGGAAGCGATGATCAGCCGCTTCCCTTTCAGTTCTGCAATTTCCGGTTTTACGTTTCGCCGGCAGTTCATGGTCATGGTCTCGGCGGAAATCTTGCCGGAATACAACCCCAGCACCCTGGCGATGGTGTTCCAGAAGGTGGATTTCCCGTTGGCCCCGCCGCCATAGGCGATAATCATCTGTTCGGCATAGACTCGGCCCACTGCGGCCATCCCCACGATCTGCTGCACGTACCGGATCAGCTCCTGGTCCTTGCAGAAGAACAGCTCCAGGCTTTCCTGCCACATGTTTCCTCCCTGGGTTCCGGGAGAGCAGGCGGTGACTTTGGTGATCATGTCATCCGGGTCATGGGGCCGTTTTCCATGCATCCCTTTGGAAAGGTCGTAGGTGGCTTCCGGGGTGTTCAAAAGTTCCGGATCATAGTCCAGCTCGGAAACATCCAGGGCCAGCATGGGGGTGGCGGCATTCTGGACATTGAGGATGTTCTTGTAGTTCCGGTTTTTCATGACGAATTTCTTGTAAGCATCCGCGTTGAGAAGGGCCGTCAGCAAATGGCCTTTTTCCCCGGGAATCTGGTTGGCCAGGGTCTTGCTTCTGGACTTCACGTCTTCCCGGGAGATCCCGATGGCGGTCAGGTCATCTTCTGCCTGGCGGATCTTTTCTTCTGCGTCTGCCAGCTGGTCATCCATAAAATCCTCGATGACGCCCAGAGGCTTATGTTCATCTTCATCCCAGTGATTACCCACGTAGGCGATGTACTTCGTAGCACTGGTGTACCGAAGGCGTCCCATACAGGTCCGGGCCAGGACTTTGGCTTCCCCGATATCCGAGAAGTCATCCGGCTGGAGGGACGGGTGGCCAACAGCTTTGTTGTATTCATCCGGGGGCACATACCCCTCGCTTTGCTGGATTTTGTTCCGGAAGAACTTCAGGGCACTTTTCCAGATGGTGTCCAGCTCTTTTTCCGGAAGCCGCGGTTCGCAATTCTCAGCCCGCTGCAGGTAGGCTTCGTAGGCTTTTTCCGTATCCCCATACCGCTTCAGCACCCGGCCGGCAAAGTGGGACATGGTGTTGTTCCGGTTGCCTTCCGGGATAGAACTCCCGGTATAGAAGGGAGGTTCCGTCTGGTCGGGTTCCAAAGGTCCCAGGCCGGTCAGAAAATCCGTGATGGTTTGCTTCCCTTCCTGCCATAAGATAGCTTCCGGCACCACTTCCGTGCCATAGAGGAACCGGGCTGCATCCAGAGCCTGGGCGTCGAAGAAGGGAAACTCTTCCCGGATCCCCTGCTTCAGGGCCGTATAGGCTTTTTCGTCCTGCACTTCGGTGATGGGAAAATACGCATGGAACCGGGGCCGGGCTTTCCGGCCTTCCTTGGCTTTCCCGCTATTCCGGGACGGAACGATGGCCACAGCCACGTTTGGCAGCATGGCAAGGAGCTTTTCTCCCGTCACCCACTCCTTCGGATTTTCCGTATGGTCGTTGTCGCAGTCCATCACCGCCACATCGGAAGCCAGGAAGTTATCCCGGCTCCGGTAGTTGTCCTTATAGGCCGCACAAACGTGGTCGAAAGCAGCAGCCGTCCCCAGTTCCCTGCTGCTTGTGATGACTGCTTTATTAGAATATATGGCATTTCGTTCGTTGCCGGTACAGTCAGCCGTGTAAATCGTAAATCTCATTTTTCTGCCTCCTCGAGGGTTTCGTTAAAGAATCTCAGCCGATAGTTCTTCCATCTGGCCCGCCGAATCTCCGCATCCATGCCAGGAGATATGGTATCCCCGAACACCCACACTTCCCGGCAAAGACTCATGAGGATGTTGCCGAAATGGAGCCCTGCCTCCCGTTCCTTTGGATCCCGGTCATCCAGGAACTGAGGAAAGAGGAGATGCGGAGCCAAGGGCAAGTACCCTTCTTCGAAGGCAAAGCGGCAGTACCGCCTTGCTGCCAGGATATTTTTATCCGTTGCCCCGGAATACGGGGAACAGATATATACGAGAGGCCTGTAAGCCCGGAGTGCCTTCCGCTGGGCTTCGACAGCACTGAGGGCTCTCTGCGGAGTAGGATCCTGATAATGCTCCTGGTTAAATTTCTCCACTGTCGCCACGCCCCTTTTCGATAAGCGGATAGTTTCCTTCCTCAGTCATCAGCCGATAGATGAACAGCCGACCTTTCTGTGTCCAATAGGTATGGACACGATTATGCAGGACGCCGTTTCCGTCCGGGATATTGAAGGTCTTTGTCGAGGTGTATCCCATGGGAGCATAAGCCTGGTAAAGCAGCCAAATATTGCCCTGTTTGTACTGGATCCCGTGTTCATGGAGCCACTGGTTCATGCGGTTTGCAGACCATCCATAGTCCTTGGCAATGGTCGATGTGCTCACCAGCTCCCTACACTGCAGGACCAGATCGAAGTACGTAGCCTTTGGCCGGAGCTCCGCAAGCTGCTGCTGTTGAGCGGCATTTATCTGTGCCAGTTCCCTTGCCCTATTCCGTTCCTCTTTAAGCTTTGTAAGAGCTGCAATCGCAAGATCCGGATTATCCAGGATGGCTTCTGTAGCATAAATGCCTGTTTTTCGGATGGCTGGAAGGACTTCATGCGTCACCCAACGCTTAAATGCCCTGGCTTCCGGTTTCCGGCTTCTGAGAATCAGCGTGTAGAGACCTGCTTCATTGACCACACGTTTTTCGGGATTCCCCGGAATACCCTCGGTTAAAACGAGGGTATTCTTCTCATCGTCATCCAGTCTCGAGAGTGCATCGCTCGGATTGCCGATATCCAGGATGCGGCATATGTCCGCAGCTACGAACCAGGATTCCCCGTTTACAACAGCCGTACGCACGTTCATTCCGTTATAAATAAAATTTTTCATATCAGTCATCTTGCTGACCTCCCTGTATGTAGTTGGGAGTTGCCTCCCACTTTGTAGCCACGGCAATCCATCAAATCTGACGGTTTCCAAAAACTTCCTGCAACTTTTTTCTTGCCCGCTTCAGCTTCTGGGTGATGTTGTTTTCATTGGCACCGATTCTGATGGAGTATCCCCGGATGGATTCTTCGTTGAGATAGACAGAGATTACCGCATCTTCCCACTCCGGCTTGTTCACCAGCACCGTATGGATTTCCTGACGGACTTTTTCTTCGCTAGCCTTGCGATCCCGTTCCGTTGCATCTCGGCTGACAGTATTCATATCTGGCATGGAGATTCCGTTCCGGCTGCACCCGCTTCCAGCAACAGTGCAGGTGTACGTATCAGGGACTGCCTCGATGGGATTCATCAAAGCCTCATCCTTTTCATTCCGTTCCTGGTAGTCCGGGCACTCTGTTCTTCTCCGATGTTCCCTGCGCCAGTCGTTATAGAGGGGCTTGTTGAATTCTTCGTCCATGATTTCCTGGGCGCTGCGCCGGGTAACTTCTTCCCCTTCCTTTGCCGCCTGTTTTCTCAGTTCGTAATCCCTCTCGATCATGATCTGGCAGTCACCTTCAGGGACTTCCACTACCGTGACCACTGGTGCTTTCGATTCATCCCAACTGTAGTGTTTGACTCTGATTTTCATTTTTGGCATCCTTTCCGTCCGTGCCAGGGGACGAAAGGATGCCAAAAAGACCTGCGGGGAAAGTCCCCCACAGGTCCCAAAATGCCAAAATGGCGCACGGAAACAAACGGTGGGGGCATTTCCAGTCCTGCCCACCGCATCACTGCGGTGATCCAGAACTGTCTATGCATCCCATCGTCCTCATGCGCATCTCGGACTACAGAGATTTTTTTCGAGTGCCTGAGCACTCATATGGAAGCAGGCTTGCCTGCTGCCGTATCAATGTTCAGACTGCAGATAGCCGGTTCTTGAAACACTTACTATTCGGCTATCCATAACAAGATCCAATTAACTGATTGCAGATGATATTTCTGCATTTGCAATATTTAGATTCACAACTACACACTAATTCCCGCACATGCATGGTATAATGATAGAAAACAAGCAATCACACTTCATTCCACCTCTCGTCTTCATTTCTTGGCTTTATCCTATTCTAGATAAGGTTACTGTCAATCCGTCGCACAGGTGGTTTAGGGTTACTAGCGATACTTAAGGTTACTTTTTCAGGAGGTACTGTTATGCCCTCACAAAACGATTTCAGTATTCCCCATTTATGCGGTGGTATATTGTTCGCTCTTTTATTGGAAACGACAAAACTACGCAAAAGTATGCGTGACAGGGACCATAGCGGTACTGACGGTCTTACCTATACAGATGTGTATTTCGGTCTTGTAAAGGTCGTTACCGGTGCTGACCTGAATGACCCGAGAGATAAAGGCGATAAAAGCAAAGTCGTATCCGAATATAAAACGTGTGTCAATAGCAAGAGTGAATATAATCCATTTACCAAGGAAAGTTACAGGTCCAGCTTTAATTCGAAATATATAAAAAAAGACCCCGCCATCCTCAAGAGGACAGCAGAGTTTATCGAACATTTTTTGGATCCTGAAAAGTATATATGGTTCGTCAAAGCCTTGATTGAAATCATGCAGAAGGATAAAGCCATTAGTCAAAATACAAAAATCAATACAGACTTCGATAAGAGCATACCTGTAAGCAAACTCCATGAGTCAAAGAGCATACGTTTTCTACCCTTTTTCCTCAGCGTACTGCATTATGTCATCACTAATTGTCCGGACTGCGAGTCCGGCCGTCCCACCTTTGAAGATTGGTTTAATCAGCCTAATCCGAAAGCAAAATGGAAACTCAAGCCAAAGAAGTTTGATGAAATCGACAAAACCCTTGGTGAATTGGAAGTATCCACAGACCTAGGGTTCCAGGATATACCCGTAAAAAACACAGAGAATACCCACCCTTCCGTCAAGGAACCTGTAAATCACACTGGCATAAAGAATGACAGTAGTGATTCCGCCAAAAATCCCCTTTCCAAAGGGGATGCTAGGCTTTTGCCAAAACTGATGAAGGACTTTAATTCGCTTCTCAAATTCAGCAAAGACACGGATCTTACCACAACCCCTATGCCTTTCGATCTTCCAGGAACCTTTGATTGTAAACTTAAAGAATGGAAAGATAATGATACGGACTTTAAAAACCCAGAGCTGAATGAATTGAAATATAATATTCTGAACACATTAAATGCTTATTTCAGTTTTTGGAGCCGTCATCTTTGGTATGACGAAGCATCTGCGTACTTAATCTGCATAAAGAATCCAATGGAAAAAGAAAAACTACGTCAACAGGTTGTTACTGACAGAAAAAAGACCACAATCTTGCATAAACGGCTTTGCCAGTATATTAGAGACTTCGATATCGATATGGATGAAGCCGAGACTGTTAAAACTACGGTCATAGACGAATCTATGTCTTGTAATATTATACAATTGAACGAGCAATTTATCCATAACGAACTTAAAACTATTGTGAAAAATAGTGTAGAAGAAACTCTCAATGCTCTTTTGGGTGCAGAAGCTGACAAACTTGTACAAGCTGAACGCTACGCACGTGAGCAAACAAGAAAAGGTTATCGCGCCGGTCATTACGAAAGATCATTCTCTACTCAAGCTGGTGACGTTACTTTAAAAGTGCCTAAATTAAAAGGTCTTACTTTTGAGTCTGCTATTATTCAGCGCTACCAAAGACGTGAATGCTCCGTAGAAGAAGCCTTGGTAGAAATGTATCTTGCCGGCATTTATATACAAGGCTGCCGACAAACTAGAAAATGGTTTAGAGGAAACCTTTGACAGTACCCATATTTCTTTTATAAACGAAATTTTATATGCTATGCATTCAGTAGGTTTTTATCCATAGAGAAAAGTACCGCACTACTGCTTGGGCATAACAAAACCCCCGCCCTTGTCGGCCAAGCCGACAGAGCGGGGGTTGTTAAGCACAAGTTCTATTCAGTTATACGTTAGAAGGCATAGCGTAAACCAACATTAGCCTGCCAGGTGCGGTCATAGTTACCGCCAAGAGTACGTTCAAAATCACAATAGAGGTAGGTATCTTTGCCAAGGCTAAAGTCCGCGCCTAAGCCCAAATCCCACCAGCTGTCCTGACCATTAAAGCTGCTTTGTTCACTGCCGTCTGCAGCGCTTACTCTAATATTCTGGTCGCCACAGAATTCATGCAGCCAGTCTGCCTTCATATAGAAGTTACCTTTATCGCTAAAGTCGCGTCCAAGACGGAAGCCTGCACGGGCAATAACGCTTGTTGCGGCATCCTGTTCAACCTTTACGCCATAATTAGTTCTGTAGTCAGCACTGCCTACTCTTGCAATCTGCAGCTGTGCCTGAGGTTCAACATACCAACCATTATCGTTGGCAAGCTTTCTGCCCCATTCACCACTGATGCTGCCAAAGTTTTGATGATACTTGCCCTTGATAATTTCCTGATTACGGGTAGTTACATCAAGATCATTACTAGTGCGACCGCCACGCAAAACTAAATCAAGGTAATGGCCTTTGTCGCCAATCCAGGTATCATACAGGCTCAAAGCGTAACGCTCATGCTCACCGTTGCCCTTCAGGCCAAGCAGGCTGGTGTTGGCATCTGTGTAATCAACTGCACCGCCGCGATAGTGCTTGCCATCCTTTTCCAGCTTCAGCTTATCAAAGCCAACCTGGAACATGTTGCTGTTAGTCTTAAAGCTGTTTTCCCAACCGGTGCGTGCATGACGATAACGAACCCAAAGGCCGCTGTCGCCTTCCAGATAACGGCTTTCGCCCATGCGTTTGTTGAATCTGTCCATCTCTGTGCCAAGAGCATAGCCGGCCTGCATTGCTTTGAAGGCTGCCGGAATATTTTCGTTGGCATCACCCTGATCTAAAGCAATGAACCAATCCTTAGCATTTCCGTTTGCTTCATTTTTTACAGCGTATTTGTAGTCATACAGGTTAGCTGCCGAAGTCTTAGGAGCAAGCTCTTCCACTGTACTGCTGGTGAAGGTTGCGCCGCCGCTCTTGTCGTTAGCAAAATACAGCTTGCTGTCCTTTCCCATAGCGTCCAGATTTGCTTCATTTGCTACAAACTGTACGTCATGAGTGCCTTCTCCGGATTTCGTAATGTAAATATAGTCGCTGTCTTCTTTTACCTCGCTGGTACTGGTAATTGCCTGATCATCACCGGCAGTATATTTCAAATCAACCTTGAAGATACCACCATTACCATTTAAGGTACCGATTTGCACATAACGGTGATCACCGTTATCGTACATATGAAGATCTCCGAATTCCTCGCTTCTGAGTGCTTCGTCGTTGTTTACCTCGGCAAATTTTTTCTGCACATCAGCATTACGCAGATTGATGATGCCACCATCCTTTAAGGTAACCTTGCTGATATATCTGCCTGTTGTATAGCTTTGACTATCAAAGCTGTAAGTTTTTTCACCTGTAGTATAAATCCATTCAGCTCCGTTACGGATTGATAAATTAAGCGTTCCTATATCCTCAAAGTTAGTTTCATTACCATACCAATACGAATCCTTGTTGTTTAAATCAACACTTACTGTGCCAGCACCACGCCAATGATACAAATCAATGTCACCGATAATTTTGGTATAACCGGTTTCTTTCGCTGCTATAGCAATATTGCCGCCTTTTTTAGCAGAAATAGCCTGGCTGCCATAGCCATCTTTCAGCGCGTTAGCAATAATAACTACTTTTTCTGCACCACGGAAGTCAATATTAGGATGCTCGTCATCGCCAAAATAAGTATATACCGCATTTGTGCTCTTAGTAGAAGAACAGCTATCTTTAATATATACATTACCGGTTGCGCTAAAATGATATTGGGCATATTCATTAATCAACGCATTAAACGGTTTGTCTTTGTTATCGGTGTCCTTCTGCTCATTACCATTCATAAAAATTGTTACATCTTCGTAGTCATTATTCTTATGATGGATAGGTGAATAAGCATTATAAGTGTATCCCGGATCAACCCAATCCCATTGACTGCGCTCTGTAACTACCAAATTTTCTGCCCAGGCTCCCGTTACAGGAACACTGCTCATTACCAATCCCATAGCCACAATTTTTGCTAAAGATTTCATTAAACATTCCTCCTATAATTATGTTTTGTAATAAATATTGATACGCAGCCACTGCCGCGTGAGAAAACAGGTAACGTCCATATAATGGTGTAAAAAGATAATTTCATAAAAATGAGCCATATGCTCATCCTTTAGGTATAATGTAAATCGACCAAAACCCACATAATACCGAGGGAGGAAAAACAAATGGCTCAAC
>NZ_JBQOUY010000023.1:0-37135 GCF_052216985.1 Acidaminococcus nyctereutis | reverse complement strand
GTTGAGCCATTTGTTTTTCCTCCCTCGGTATTATGTGGGTTTTGGTCGATTTACATTATACCTAAAGGATGAGCATATGGCTCATTTTTATGAAATTATCTTTTTACACCATTATATGGACGTTACCAATGAACAAGTACATGCATATAAAAAACTAAAAGTGAATTTGTACGGACAGAAAGATGCGTTTTATGTCTATTATGAAACGAAGAAACCTTTGGCAGTATTGCCCCTTACAATCAAAGGAAATGCAATTTACCTCTTTGGGGATAATATTAGTGGATGTGATAATTTAGATCTTATATATGATGCGGATATAAGTGATAATAATTTTATAACATTGTTTAGTGAGCTAGCAGCTGAATTTCCTGGTAAAGAATTGCGGTTTTATAAAATCAATGAAAGATCAAAGCTTTATCGTTTTCTTGCCGATTATAAAGAAAAGTTAAAACAGAAATACAATCTTATTCTTGAAGAGGATCGAGTTTGTGTAAAAATTGATTTCCCATCTGACTATGATATGTATTTTTCGTCGCTTTCACGAAATTGCCGTTCAAATTTAAAGAAAGCCTATAATAAAAATGCCAAGACAAATACTGATATGAATTTAAAAGTGGTTCAAGGTCCCATTCAAGACCCAAATTTATTATCTTCGATGATGCGTGTATATGCGCATAGAGAGTCTGAAAGGAAAAATAGAAAACTCGATTTTTTCAGCTTCATTAAAAATCGCTATTTTTCGGTATTATCATGGAATGCAGAAAAAATGCAGTCGCAATATACTTTTTGCTTGTTTTTACATCATTCGCTTGCAGCATTTATGAGTGGGTTTCAAACTAATTTTGGAGAGATCGTATTTCCCAGAGTTGCGATGAATAGTGCGTTTTCTAAATTTGCACCTGGAAAATTAATGATTAGCGAAAGTGTTAAATGGCTTCAAATCCATAGTAATCTCAGAGGCTTAGATTTATCTCGAGGTGATGAACGTTATAAATATGAAATGGGCGGTACAGAACATTTCAATTATAGATTTTTCATGAATTTTTGAAAAAAGATATAAATGACGATTCTCAGTTCATAGGCAAGAGGAATTAAAGAATGCGTACAGCCAAAATGAAATTAAGAATCAATACAACACAAAGAATCCTTACCAAACTCCACGAACTGGCAGTCAAACCGGACCTATCTGAGGTGGAACGGGATGCCCTGATCCAGCGGTTCGAATTTTCTTTTGAACTATTGTGGAAGTGTGCCAAGGAATATCTTTATGTGGTGGAACGGATCCGCAGCTATGATCCACTGCTGCAGTTTTGGCTGGGACAGGTTGACAAAGGGCTGTGACGGAATGCATCATCTTTTCGTCATGGCTTTTTTCGTTGCAAATGCAACGCAAAATTTACGTTGCATTTACGTTGCAATCATTGTTATAATTAATGCAACGTAAATGAATCGAAAAGAAAAGGAGGCGGAATTTTGTGGAACGGGAAAGCAGTACGTTGGAATATAAGGAAGATATCACCAATACCTTTTTGAAGACCGTCAGTGCTTTTGCCAATTATCAGGATGGGAAAATCATATTTGGCGTTCGGGATGATGGCACGGTCAAGGGGATTCCCCAAGCCGTGCAAAAATGTCTGGATATAGAAAATAAAATCAATGACAGTATTTCACCGCAGCCTGATTATATGTTGAAAATCAATGAGGATAACCAGACCATTGTCCTGACGGTGAAAAAAGGAGACAATCCACCATATCTGTACAAAAATAAAGCGTATCGACGGAGCGATTCCGCCTCTCTTGAAGTAGACCGTGTTGCTCTGAATCGTCTGATTCTGGAAGGCTCCCATCGGTATTATGAGGATTTACCGGCTGGTACTGCTCCCTTGACTTTTTCTGTCCTGGCCCGGGAAATGGAAAAACAGCTGGGTGTTTCCCAGGTGGATACGGATGTATTGAAGACCTTGGGATTTTATACGGCAGAAGGAAAGTTCTCCCATGTGGCGGAACTTTTATCTGATCAGAATCCTTTTCCGGGAGTGGATATGATGGTCTTTGGCCGGTCCATCAATGAAATCCGGGAACGGATCAAAATCCAGGGATGTTCGGTTTTGTCCTTGTTCCAACAGTCTGTGGAACGGATTGCCCGAGAGTACCAGGTAGAGAAAATCGATGGAGTGGAACGGCGGATGGTGGAAAAGATTCCCAGCCAGGCTATCAGAGAAGCCGTGGCCAATGCCCTGGTCCACCGGACTTGGGATATTCCCACTGCCATCCGGGTGGCTATGTATCCGGACAAGGTGGAAATTACTTCGCCGGGAGGACTGCCGGCCGGCATCAGCCAGGAAGAATACCTCTATCATCAGATTTTCATTCTGCGGAATCCCAAACTGGCCAATGTGTTTTACCGGCTGGGATATATTGAAGCCTTTGGAACGGGCATCCAGCGGATCCTTTATGCCTACCGCCAAAGCCGGGTCAAACCGGATTTTCAGGTGACGGACCACATTATCCAGGTGATGTTGCCTCTTGTAGATGCCATGCCGCCTTTGGATCAGGAGGAACAGCGGATCTGTGACGTGTTTCCGGAAAATGGCCTGCTAAGCCGGCAGGAAATCGAACAGGCCACCGGTTTAGAAAAGACCAAAGTCATCCGTCTGCTGAACCGGCTGGTGGGGAAAAAGGCCGTGCTGAAAGTAGGCAAAGGCCGGGGTACCCGCTACCAGCGGCAGTAATCCAAAAGGAGGAAAATTTTGTTCAGTCTATTCTACGCATCACTGCAGCAGGATGGGAAGCTGTTTTTGTTCTTTCCCACCCTGTGCGCGGTCTTTCGTCTGATTTTCATTGCGGTGTACAATCCCTACCGGAGCCTGAAGGGAAAGGGGCCGGTGATCTGGCACTGTTTCCGGTACGGCTTCTGGTGGGGCATGGATTTCAACGCTTATGTGTTTTTGATCCCGATGGTCCTCCTGAGCCTGCCCGGGGCTTTTTTTCCGGTCTGGTACCATTGGGGGGATACCCTGCGGCTGGCAGGTGGGGTTGTTTATAGCCTGGTGCTGTACTTGGCTTTTGCGGGAAAGATGCTGTTCTACAAGCATTTCCACGACATCTTCAACCAGACTATGAAGCTGGGGGCCAAAGCCGAAAAGCACAATCTGGTGGATATTTTCTTCCATCAGGACCATGGGGCCTGGATCCTTTTGGGCATCCTGCCCTACCTGGCCTTGTGCGGGGCCTGTATCCAGGGCCTGCTCCAGCTGCCCAGTTTCCAGTATCTGTACTTCTTCAATCCCATCCTCCACTACGGATACAACACGGTGATCTTCTTGGGGGCCATTGCCGCTTTTTACTGGTTCCGGTACGGGGGGACCTTCTGGCATGACGATAAGCCGGAATGGGACACCATCCCCAGTATGGTGAAAAAGGATATCTTCTTTGCCAAGGCTACAGTGGACGATCTGGTGGCCCTGGAGCAAGTGATGAAGCACAAACTGAACCCAGCCTATGAGCACACGGATGCCCAGGACCTGGCGGCTGTCCAGCCTTTCTTTACGGAAAAAGTCCTGGCAGACCACCTGCCCAACCCGTCCTATGGATTCAAGCGGACGGCCCAAGGGGCCCGGATTACCAAGCCTACCCATATTTTCCTCTTTGTGGGAGAAAGTTATCTCCAGCAGTTCTTCGATCCCCAGTTCGCCTGTCTGAACTTGGTGGAGGGGGGCAGACAGCTGATGGAGGATCCCCATACCGCTTCTCTGACCAGTGCTCTTTCTGCGGGCATCATTTCCAGGCCTTCCATTGTGAGCCTGATGAGCGGGATCTTCGATGCAGGGTTGGAACTGAATGAAAAGGAAAGCTTCTGGCACAACAACCTGCCCACGGCCCTGCCCCGGCAGCTGAAAAAACTGGGCTACCATTCCACCTATTGGTACGGGGGGAATGTGACCTACGGGAACTTCAACCAGTTTGCCCCGGCCTGTGGGTTCGACCAGGTGATGACTGCCACGGATTTCTGCGGGCCCGATGCACCGAAAACTTGGGTAGGGGTCTATGACAATGTGTTCCTGGAAAAAGCAGCGGAACTGATCCAGCAGCAAGAAGAAGCCAATGGACCCTATCAGTTCCACTTCCTGTATACCACCAGTTACCATGGTCCCTTCAAGATCCCTCTAGCCGATTATGGGTATGATCCGGAGAAGGTGATGCCGGAAGCTCCCCGGGATATCCGACGGAACAAGGAAATCCAGAAAAACCTGGGGACCTTCTGGTTCTCGGATCAGGCTTTAGGAAAATTCATCCGGACCATGCGGGAGGCCTATCCGGACTGCCTGTTCATCTTGACCGGAGACCATTCCGTTGATATGAGTGCGATTTTAAGCAAGACTTCGCTGATGGGACGGGACTGCAATCTGCGGGAACGGCACAGCCCGGTGCTCTTAATGAACCATCGGGAACTGGATCTTCACAGCCTGGCCGGGAATACCATCGGGAGCCATATGAATATCGCGCCTACCATCTTCGAGCTGATCGCTCCCAAAGGGTTCACCTATTATTCCCTGTATCCGTCCCTGGTGGAACCTATCGACCATGTGGTGTCGCCTTACCATTGGCTGCGGAAAGATGCCTACGGCAGCTACAGCCAGGACTTCTACCAGCCCCTGGGTCAGCAGTACGGACCAGAAGACCTGAAGGAAGGCCCCAAGCCCTACACGGAAGAACGGGAAGCCTGGATGGATCTGACCGGGTATCTGGTACGGCATCCGGAAGTGCTGGGGAAATAAACCGGTCATACGTCATACGCCGGTGGAAGGAACCTGCAGCTGCGGGTTCCATTTAAAATCAATTTGAAAAAATTGATTTCCAAAAGCGTATGACGTATGACGACTGACGTATGACGGGCCTGCTGCTTATGCAGCAGGCCCTTTTTTTATGGTATAATAATCCTATTGCAGGAAAGGAGCCGTTCTTATGAAAATCGCGATTGCAGGCACTGGCTATGTGGGCCTTTCCAACGGGCTCCTGCTGGCCCAGCACCAGGAAGTGGTGGCGCTGGACATTGTGCCGGAAAAAGTACAGATGCTCAACGCAGGCCGATCTCCTTTGGTGGATGCAGATATCACTCGTTTCCTTCAGCGGAAGGATATCCGGTTCCGAGCTACTTTGGATCCCCAGGACGCCTTTACAGACGCTGCCTATATCATTATCTCCACTCCCACCAACTATGACCCTCAGAAAAATTTCTTCGACACGTCTTCGGTGGAAAATATCATTGAAGAAGTCTTGGACATCAATCCCTCTGGGGTGATGGTCATCAAATCCACAGTGCCGGTAGGGTATACGGCGGAAATCCGGAAACGGTACCATACGGACAACATCATTTTTTCTCCAGAATTCCTGCGGGAAGGGAAGGCCCTGTACGATAACCTCCATCCCTCCCGGATCGTGGTGGGGGAAGATTCTCCCCGGGGCCGGAAGTTTGCAGCTCTTTTGGCGGAAGGGGCAGAAAAAAAGGACATCCCCATGCTATTCACCGGTTCCACGGAAGCGGAGGCCATCAAACTCTTTGCCAACACCTACCTGGCTCTCCGGGTGGCCTATTTCAATGAACTGGATTCTTATGCGGAAATGCGGGGCCTTTCCACAGCCCAGATCATCAAGGGAGTCTCTTTGGATCCACGGATCGGGGATTTCTACAACAATCCTTCTTTTGGCTATGGCGGGTACTGCCTGCCCAAGGATACCAAGCAGCTGCTGGCCAATTACCAGGATGTGCCCCAGAACTTGATTTCAGCCATCGTAGCAGCCAACCGGACCCGGAAGGACCACATCGCCGATGAAATCCTGGCCCGGGACCCCAAGATCGTGGGGATCTATCGGCTGACCATGAAGAGCGCTTCGGACAATTTCCGTTCTTCTGCCATCCAGGGGGTCATGAAACGGATCAAAGCCAAGGGCATCCCGGTGGTGGTCTATGAACCGACCTTGAAGGAGCCGGAGTTCTTCCGCTCCCCCGTGTGCCAAGATTTGGACCGGTTCAAGAAGGAATGTGACCTGATCGTGGCCAACCGCTGGTCGGAAGATCTGGCGGATGTGAAAGAAAAAGTCTATACCCGGGATCTATTTGACCGGGACTAAGGAGCAGGTATGGAACCTTTTGATGCCAACAAAAAAATCCTCATTACCGGGGCAGCCGGTTTCATTGGCTACCATCTGGCCAAACGGCTGCTGTCCCTGGGGGTGCAGGTGGCCGGTTTGGATAATATGAACGCATATTACGATGTGCAGCTGAAAAAGGATCGGCTGGCCCAGCTGGAGCTGTACCCAGCCTTTTCCTTCACCCAGGGAGACTTAGCAGATGGGGCAACGGTGGATCGGATCTTTGAGGGATTCCGGCCGGATATCGTGGTGAACCTGGCGGCCCAGGCCGGAGTCCGCTACAGCATCGACCATCCCCGGGAATACATCGACTCTAATATTGTAGGATTCTTCAATATCCTGGAGGCCTGCCGCCGTTTCCAGCCGGAGCATCTGCTGTTCGCTTCCAGTTCTTCTGTGTACGGGAACCAGAAGAAGACGCCTTTTGCCACCACGGACAATGTGGACCATCCTATCAGTCTCTACGCGGCTACCAAGAAATCTGACGAACTGATGGCTTATACCTACTGCCATCTGTACGGGATCCCGTCCACAGGGCTCCGGTTCTTTACAGTGTACGGGCCCTTTGGACGGCCGGACATGGCCTATTTCAAGTTCACCAATAAAATCATGAAGGGGGAACCCATCACCATCTTCAACCAGGGGGATATGTACCGGGATTTCACCTATGTGGATGACATTGTCACTGGCATCCAGAATATGCTGTGCAATCCGCCAAAGCCCAATGAAGACGGGGACCGGTATAAAATCTACAACATCGGGAACAACCATCCGGAAAAACTCATGACTTTCATCGAGACCTTGGAAAAGGCTCTGGGCAAGACGGCGGAAAAGGAATACCTTCCCATGCAGCCCGGGGATGTGTACCAGACCTATGCGGATGTCAGTGAACTGGAAAAGGATTTCGGATTCAAGCCCCGCACCACCATTGCGGAAGGGCTGGGGAAATTCGCTCAATGGTATCGGGAATATTATCATATTGAGTGATGAGTGACGAATCCACCACCAGCCTTGAAAAGGGCGGATATACAGGGGGCGCAGGCTGACTGCTACGCCGAAAGGAGAACCACATGACTAAATTCATTGCTGCTGCCATCCAGATGGATTCCCAGGATGACAAGATGGCCAACCTGGCTGCTGCGGAAGGCTATATCCGTGAGGCGGCTGACCGGGGGGCCCAATTGGTGGTCCTGCCGGAATCCATGAATTACATCGGACGGAACCTGGCCCAGGAAGCGGAATCCATTCCGGGAGGTCCTACGTTCCAGCGCCTGTCCGGACTGGCCCGGGAACTGGGCCTTTGGCTGGAGGCCGGGAGTATCTATGAACACAATCCGGAAGATCCGGCCCGTCCCTTCAACACCACTTTCCTGATCCGGCCGGACGGCACCCTGGCTGCCAAATATGCCAAGCTCCATCCCTTCGATGTGGTGCTGCCCAATGGAGTCACCAGCCGGGAAAGCGACAGGGTTTGCCCGGGCCATGATTTGACAGTGGCAGATACGGAACTGGGAAAACTAGGCTTTGGCATCTGTTACGATATCCGGTTCGGGGAAATGTTCCGGATCATGGCTCTGGAAGGAACGAAGATCTTCGCGGTGCCTGCCAATTTCACTGTGAATACAGGGAAAGACCACTGGGAAATCCTGGTCCGGGCCCGGGCCATCGAGAACGAATGCTATGTGATCGCTCCGGATCAAATGGGGAAGAAGCCCCGTTTCACCGCCTATGGAAACTCTATGATTGTGGATCCTTGGGGGACTGTGATTGCTAGGGCCTCAGAAAAAACAGGTGTGATCACTGCCGAAATCGACCTGGACTATGTGACCAAAGTCCGGCAGAGCACTTTTACTTTGGACAACCGTCGGCCGGATGTCTACGGATTGGAGAGAAAATGAAGGAAGGGGGTGTTGCACGTTCTGTGCAACACTCCCGTTTTGCATATTGTTTTCCTGATTCCGTGCTAATTTCTGCTTTATCGTGTATAATGTATATAATTACTTTGTATTTTTCTCTGACGAGGATAGGAGGAGAATACGCGAAAGGGAGGACAAATGTCAATGTCACAAATACTCACCACCATGGACGACGTCCTGTATTATCCCATCCTGATCATTGTACTACTGGCAGCAGGGCTCTTCTTCACCGTCAGGACCCGCCTGATCCAGTTCCGCTGGTTCAGGGAGTGTATCCGCGTGGTCATGCAGAAACCCAGCAAGGAGGGGTCCGTCTCATCGTTCCAAGCGCTGATGGTTTCCACAGCATCCCGGGTGGGGACCGGGAATATCATCGGGATCTCCACGGCTTTGTGCCTGGGCGGTTTCGGTTCTGTGTTCTGGATGTGGGCCATTGCCATCATCGGGGGAGCAACGGCTTTCATCGAAAGCACCCTGGCTCAGGTCTACAAACGGCGGGATGCCCATGGGGATAGCTATGGCGGACCGGCTTACTACATCGAAAACGCACTGCACAATAAGCTGCTGGCAGGGGCTTTTGCTTTCTTCCTGATCATTACCTATGCCGGCGGGTTCAACGCCCTGGCTTCCTACAACCTCCAGTCCACCTTCAGCGTGTACGGATTCTATGAAAAAGGCGTCACCTCTTGGATCATCGGCGGTATCCTGGCAGTGCTGGTCGGGTATTGCCTTATGGGCGGCGGCAAACGGATCCTGCGGATCACAGAAGTGCTGGTGCCCTTCATGGGGGTCCTGTACGTGCTGCTGTCCCTGGTGATCATCGTGATGCATATCGGGATGATCCCCTCCGTCCTGTCTGAGGTGCTGGCCGATGCCTTTGACTTCCAGAAGATCCTGGGTGGCATCAGCGGGTCCTGCATGATGTACGGCATCAAGCGGGGTCTGTATTCCAACGAAGCCGGTGTCGGGTCCGCTCCCAATGCGGCGGCTGCGGCTGATGTTTCCCATCCGGCTCAGCAGGGTCTGGTGCAGATGCTGTCCGTGTTCATCGATACGGTGCTCTGCACGGCTACCGCCCTCATGTGCATGTTCTCCGGTGTGACGCCTACCAAGGCTATGGCAGGGGCTCCCTATGTGCAGGCTGCTACCCAGACGGATTTCGGAGCTTTCGGACCCATCATGATCACGGTGGCCATGGTGCTGTTCGCCTTCACCACCCTGATCGGGAACCTGTTCTATGTGGACAACTGCCTGGCTTATCTGAACGGGAAGAAGACTCCCAGCAAGGGCTTCATGAAGCTCTTCCGTCTGGTGGCGGTGCTGGTGATCTTTGTAGGGGCCGGCATGTCCATGGATAACGCCTGGGCTGTGGCGGATATCTGCATGGCTTTCATGTGCCTGATCAATATCCCTTCCATCCTGGCCCTGAACGGGACAGCCATTGCCGTGATGGATGATTATGGCCGGCAGCTGGATGCCGGTGTGGAAAATCCGGTGTTCAAGGCTTCCGATATCGGGTTGGATGACGCCAATCTGGATTATTGGAAATGATCTTTTCCGTAAAACTCTCTCTGTTTCCTCACAGGGAGAGTTTTTCTTTTGCCCGGAAAGTCTGACTTTTGGTTGCTTATTTCCACCTTTTGTGCTATGCTATATGAGCGGTTTTTTAAGCAATTACAGACAGACTGTTAAGCATGATACGAGAGAATGGCTGACAGCATGTGAGGAGGATTTTTTTAAATGAGCGTTTCCGTAGAAAGAAAAGGTAATGAAGCAACCCTGAAAGTCACTTTGCCGGTAGAAGACGTAGCCAAGGCTTTTGAAAAAGCCGTTGCCAAAATCAACAAGCAGGTCACGATCCCTGGCTTCCGTAAGGGTAAAGCTCCCCGTCGTGTGCTGGAAATGCACGTAGGTAAAGATGCCATCAAAGAAGAAGCTTTTGAAATCGCTGCCAACAGTGAATATAGAGAGACTCTGAAAGAAAACAAATGGGTGCCCGTATCCGATCCTGAAATCAAGGATTCCAAGTTCGAAGAAGGCCAGCCCATGGAAATGACCCTGGTGGTCACCCTGCGTCCGGAACCGGAACTGGGCCAGTACAAAGACCTGGACGTGGTGAAGGAAGAAAAAGAAATCACCGACGCTGATGTGGATAAAGAAGTGGAAAACCTGCAAAAACGGGCTTCTAAGATGGTAGAAGCTCCGGAAGGCAAGGCTCTGGAAAAAGGCGACCTGGCCATCATCGACTTCGCGGGTACCGTTGACGGAGAAGCTTTCGAAGGCGGCGAAGGGAAGGGCTATCCTCTGGAAGTGGGCAGCGGCAGCTTCATCCCCGGCTTCGAAGATCAGCTGGTGGGCCTGAAGAAGGGTGATTCCACGGATGTGAACGTGACCTTCCCGGAAGATTATTTCTCCAAGGAACTGGCTGGCAAAGCAGCTGTGTTCAAGGTCAACGTCCAGGATGTGAAAGTGAAGGAAGTCCCCGAAGTCACTGATGAACTGATCGCTGCCAACAGCGACAGCAAGACCGTGGCTGAATTCCGGGAAAAGACCATGGACCGTCTGAAAAAGGCGGAAGCCCAGCGGGCACAGTCCGACTACGAAACCAACCTGATCAAAAAGGCTGTGGAAAACGCCAAATTCGAAGTGCCTGATGTGATGGTGACCCAGCGGGCCAACCAGATGATGGACGAACTGGCTATGAACCTCCAGGCCCATAAGATGAGCCTGCCCCTGTACCTGCAGTATCTGGGTAAAGATGTGAAGACCTACCGGGATGAACAGAAACCTGTAGCTCTGGAAAACATCAAGACCGATCTGGTGCTGGATGCCATTGCCCTGAAGGAAGAAATCAAAGTCAGCGAAGACGAAATCAAGGCTGAAATGGAACAGCTGGGTGCTATGCATGGGGCTACTCTGAAACAGGTCGAAAAGATCGTCAAGGAAAATGGGTCCCTGGCTGTACTGGTGAGCAACATCGCTCGCCGGAAAGCTGCCCGTCTGGTGATCGACAGCGCCAAGAATGCTCCTAAGGCTGAAGCTGCTGAAGAAGCCAAAGAAGAAAAATAAAACCGCAGGAGGTGGACGGCATGAGCTATGTGCCTATTGTGGTAGAACAGACCAGCAAGGGTGAACGGAGCTATGATATCTATTCCCGGCTGCTGAAGGACAGGATCATCTTCGTCACCGGAGAAATCGAAGATCATATGGCTAACCTGATCATTGCCCAGCTGCTGTTCTTGGAATCCGAGAATCCGGATAAGGATGTCCATCTCTACATCAACAGCCCGGGCGGCAGTGTCAGCGCCGGGCTGGCGATTTACGACACCATGCAGTATATCCGTCCAGATGTTTCTACCATCTGTGTAGGGATGGCAGCCTCCATGGCTTCCGTACTGCTGGCGGCCGGGACCAAGGGAAAACGCTTTGCCCTGCCCCATTCCAGAGTGATGATCCATCAGCCTCTGGGAGGAGCTCAAGGGCAGGCCACGGACATTGAGATCCATGCCCGTGAGATCCTGCGGATCCGGGAAGAGATGAACCAGATCCTGGCCCACCACACCGGTCAGACACCGGAACAGATCCGGCTGGATACGGAACGGGATCATTTCATGACGGCTGAGGAGGCCGAGAAGTACGGTCTGATCGACCAGGTGGTCCATCAGATCAAGACCCAGAAATAAGGGGTAAGAAAGACCATCTTGCCCTGGCTGTAAGGAGGGTTTCAGATGGGTTACGATGATAAGAATGGTCTGGAGGGACCGGACTATACCTGTTCTTTCTGCGGCAAAAAGCAGAGCCAGGTAAAGAAACTGATCGCCGGACATAACGTATTTATCTGTGATGAGTGCATTGCTCTGTGCAATGAGATGCTGGAAAAAGACCTGAAGGCTCCGGCGGAAGAAACCATCACGGATCTGCCCAAACCCAAGGAAATCAAGGCCATCTTGGACGAATATGTCATCGGACAGGAAGATGCCAAGAGGACTCTGGCTGTGGCAGTTTACAACCACTATAAACGGATCAACTATGAACAGGGGCACCACCAGGATGTGGAACTGCAGAAGTCCAATATCCTGATGCTGGGACCTACCGGCAGCGGCAAGACCCTTCTGGCCCAGACCCTGGCCAAGATCCTGAAAGTCCCCTTTGCCATTGCGGATGCTACCAGTCTTACAGAGGCCGGTTATGTGGGAGAAGATGTGGAAAACATCCTGCTCCGGCTGATCCAAAATGCCGATTACGACATTGAACGGGCAGAACGGGGGATTGTCTACATCGATGAAATCGATAAGATTTCCCGGAAATCCGAGAATCCTTCCATCACCCGGGATGTGTCGGGGGAAGGGGTCCAGCAGGCTCTGCTGAAGATCCTGGAAGGGACGGTGGCCAATGTGCCCCCTCAGGGAGGCCGGAAGCACCCCCATCAGGAATTGATCCAGATCGACACCACCAATATCCTCTTCATCTGCGGAGGGGCTTTTGCTGGGCTGGAGAACGTGATCAATGCCCGTACAGGGAAAAAGAGCATGGGGTTTGGGGCGGATATCCCCACCCAAGCGGAAAAGAAAAGCGAAAATCCCTTCCGCCATGTACTGCCGGAAGACTTCGTGAAGTATGGTCTGATCCCTGAATTCGTTGGCCGGCTGCCGGTGGTGGTCACCTTGGACAATTTGGACGAAAAGGCGCTGATCCGGATCCTGACGGAACCGAAGAATGCCCTGACCAAGCAGTATGAACATCTCCTGGCCATGGACCATGTGGAGCTGGATTTCGAAGATGAGGCCCTGAAAGCCATCGCCCATGAAGCTCTGGAACGGAACGCCGGAGCCAGAGGGCTGCGGGCCATCATCGAAGGCATCATGAAGAATGTGATGTATGAAGTCCCCAGCCAGGATAATGTGGAAAAATGCATCGTGACAGCCGATGTGGTGACAAAGCACAAAGACCCCAAGCTGTTGCTGAAGCAGGAAAATAACGATACAAGAAAGAATGCTTAGAAAAAGGAAAAGGGGTGCTGGCATCCCTTTTCCCTTTTTCTCTATCCAATAAGGACGGTGAGAAAGATGTTGGAAGAAAATACCATGAGACTGCCCTTGCTGCCTTTGCGGGGAATCATCGTTTTCCCTGGAATGATCATCAACCTGGACGTGGGGAGGGATCGTTCCATCAAGGCAGTGGAAAGCGCCATGAATATGGGAAAGCGGATCCTGCTGGTGACCCAGCGGTCCGCTGAAGAAAATGATCCGACGGCCAAGAGCCTGTACAATTTCGGGGTCATTGCAGAAATCAAACAACTGCTGAAGCTTCCCAACGGAGCTATGCGGATCCTGGTAGAAGGTTTGAGCCGGGTGGAAGTGATCTCTGTGGTGGACGCTGTGGGCATGAACCTGGAAGCCTATGTGGCGGAACGGGAAGACGTGAACGACCGCTCCAATGAGGTGGAAGCCCTGAAGCGGATGCTGGTGGAAACCTTCGAACAATGGGTACTGGCCAGCAAGAAAGTGAATACAGAAGTCCTGCTCACCTTCAAAGATCAGCCGGATGCAGGGAAAATCGCTGATATGATCGCTGGTTATCTGACCATCGACATCGCGGATAAGGAAAAACTCCTGGAAGCGGCGGATGTGAAGGAACGGCTGCATCTGCTCTATGGGGATCTGTGCAAGGAACTGGAAATCGTCAACTTGGAAAAAGACATTTCCCAACAGGTCCGGAAGCAGATCGAGCAGAATCAGCGGGAGTACTACCTGCGGGAACAGCTGAAAGCCATCAACAAGGAACTGGACGAAGGAGGAGAAAAGGGCTCCGAAGTCAAGGAATACCAGGAAAAGATGAAGAAGCTGAAGCTGCCCCAGGACGTCCAGGAAAAAATGGACAAGGAGCTGGACCGGCTGTATAAAATGCCTCCTATGATGGCAGAAAGCGCCGTGATCCGGAATTATCTGGATACAGTGCTGAGCCTGCCCTGGGGAAAGATGACCCAGGACAATTATGACCTGAAGAAAGCTGCTGCCGTATTGGATAAGGACCATTACGGCCTGAAGAAAGTGAAGGAACGGATCCTGGATTATCTGGCGGTACGGGCACTCACCCACAGCAACCGGGGACCCATCATCTGCCTGGTAGGACCTCCCGGTGTGGGCAAGACCAGCCTGGCCCAGAGCATTGCCCGGGCCGTGAACCGGAAATTCACCCGGATCTCTTTGGGCGGCATCCGGGATGAAGCGGAGATCCGGGGCCATCGGCGGACCTATATCGGGGCCATGCCCGGACGTCTCATCAATGGGATGATCGACTGCGGCAGTGATAACCCGGTGTTCCTGCTGGATGAAGTGGATAAAATGGGGGCGGATTTCCGGGGTGACCCGGCCTCTGCCTTGCTGGAGGTGCTGGATCCGGAACAGAACAGCCATTTCAGCGACCATTACATCGAATTCCCCTACGATATGAGCAATGTGTTCTGGATCGTCACAGCCAATACGGTGGAGACCATCCCTCCGGCTCTCTTGGACCGGCTGGAAGTCATAGAGCTTTCCAGCTATACCGATGAGGAAAAGCTGAAGATTGCCCAGCTCCATCTGCTGCCCAAGGAACGGAAGGCCAATGGACTGACTGGGAAACAGCTGAGCTTGGGAGCCGCTTCCATCCAGCATATCATCCGGGATTACACCCGGGAAGCCGGCGTGCGGAACTTGGAACGGAAAATCGCCACCGTATGCAGGAAGGCAGCCCGGAAGATTGTGGAAGACGGAGTGGCCAAAGTCAGTGTGACTCCGGCTCATCTGAAGGAGTATCTGGGGCCGGCCATTTTCCTGGAAAGCGATATGCGAGCCAAATCAGAAGTAGGGGTCTGCACTGGTCTGGCATGGACCAGCGTGGGCGGTGAACTGCTGAAGATCGAAGTGGTGGTCTGCGAAGGCAAAGGCAAACTGGTCCTGACCGGCCAACTGGGAGATGTAATGAAAGAGAGTGCCCAGGCAGCCTTTACCTACATCCGCTCCCGGGCTAAGGAACTGGGGCTGGATCCGGACTTCAATGAAAAAGTGGATATCCATATCCATGTACCGGAAGGGGCTATTCCCAAGGATGGACCTTCTGCCGGCATCACCATGGCTACGGCTATGGAAAGCGCCCTGACCAAACGGAAGGTGAAGGCGGATCTGGCCATGACTGGGGAAATCACCATTACCGGCCATGTCCTGCCCATCGGAGGACTGAAGGAAAAGGTCCTGGCAGCCCACCGCTACCGGGTGAAGACCGTGCTGATCCCTCGGCAGAACCAGCAGGATCTGGAGGAAATCCCAGAAAAGGTCCGGAATGACATGACCTTCATCCCAGTGGACAGCATGGACCAGGTGACCAAGCTGGCCCTGGAGGCGTGAGATGGCAGGAAAAGAGTGGGACATCATCGGTGCTTCCTATGTGGCTTCAGCGGTAAAGGCCACCCAGTATCCCCAAGATACCATCGATGAAGTGGCTTTTATCGGACGGAGCAATGTGGGGAAGTCATCCCTGCTGAATTCCCTGGCGCGGCGGAAAGGCCTGGCCCGGGTCAGCAGTTCTCCGGGCAAGACCCAGACCATCAACTTCTATTCCTTCCAGGCCAAACGGCAGCAGGAGGAAAAAGTGGAACGGCATACCTACTATGCTGTGGATCTGCCAGGGTATGGCTTTGCCCGGACCAGCAAGGGCAACAAGGAACAGTGGTCCGCTTTTATCTGTAAGTACATGGAAAACTCCCAGTACCTGAAACTGGTCTGTGTGCTGATGGATATCCGCCATGCACCTATGGAAAGCGATATCGACTGTTATCAATGGCTGTTGAGCCTGGGGCTGCCCATCATGGTGATCCTGACCAAGAGCGATAAGCTGAGCAAGGGGGCAGTGGCCAGCCAGAAGGCACTGTATCAGAAGACCTTCGGTCTGCGGGAAGAGCAGATCATGACCTACAGTTCTACCAGCCACATCACAAGGAAAGAATTGATCAACCGGATCATGGAGCATCTGGGATGATGGTGGTGCTGTTGCCCAGGCAACAGCAGGCGTATGACGTATGATGAAGGGGGTGTTGCACGTTGCGTGCAACACCCCCTTTACCATTTTTGGTAAATATTGTACAATTCTGTTATGTTCGATACAAAAATAGAAGGAGGATCCCTATGAGTCAGGAATTGGAACAACGGATGCAGCTGGCTGGGCTTTGGAAAGACCAGCGGCAGCGGGTGGATCGGTCCCTCCGGTTGTGGGAAAGTGCGGTGCTCCTGCCTCTGCGCTGGACCAAACATGGCTGGGAAATCCTTTTTGAAGTCCGTGCGGCTACGATGAGCTGGCAGCCTGGGGATATCTGTTTCCCGGGAGGACACCGAGAGGAAACGGATCCGTCTTTCTGTGCGACGGCTCTCCGGGAAACCCGGGAAGAACTGGGAATCCCAGAACAGGAGATCCAGGTCCTGGGCCCTTTGGATTATTTTTACGGATATTCCGGTCCACTGATTTATCCTTTTGCCGGGATCCTGCCGGCGCGGATGCCTCTGCAGCTGGACCGTCAGGAAGTGGGGGAAGTCTTTTCCGTCCCTCTGAAAGATTTGTTGGAAACTGCCCCGGTGGTGGGAAAGATTTCCCTGGGGACACGGCAAGAACCAGGATTTCCGGCTCAGTGGGCCTATGGATTCCAGGAAGGCTGGAATGTCCGGGGCGGCTATGAAGTCTTTTTCTATCCCTGGAAGAATCGGATCATCTGGGGAATCACGGCAAGGGTCCTCCATCAGTTCCTGGAACGGGTGCGGCAGGAGGGGCTGCTGCCCCAGGCAGGTATCCAGGATCACTGAGATAGGGGGTCAGGAACATACAGACTTCGGTCTTGTTCCGGCTTTTGCTGCGGAATTTGAAGAGTTCACCCAATAATGGCAGTTTGGACAGCAGGGGGATGGCCTCCAGACGGCTCTGCTCCTGCTCGCTGATCAGTCCTCCGATGACCAGTGTTTCCCGTTCCCTCAGCCGTACATGGGTATCGGCCGTGCGGCTGGTGATCCGGTAATTTTTCAGCTCGGTGATGAGGGTGGGCGTACTGACTTCCGTATGGACCCTGGCGGTGATCAGACCGTCCTGGCTCAGGTAGGGAGTATAAGAGAGACGGATACCGGCGTCTACATACTCCGTGGTGCTGGTGGTGGTGCTGTTGGTGACTTTTTCTGTGACGACGGGGATATGATCTCCGATGAAGATGCTGGCTTCCCGGCCGGGCAGGGTAATGATCCGGGGGGTGGCCAAGACTTTAGCCTTTCCTTCTTGACAGAGTGCATTGAGCTTGGCTTGGAAACCCGCCTGATGGCCATGGCCTAGATGGATGGTGCCGCCCCAGGTGCCGTGGGAATGGTCTTTCGGGTCCGGCAGAGAACTCCAGTCCCACTGGAGACCTAGTTCCTGGGAAGCGGATTCTCCCAGGGAAAGGATCCGGGCTTCCAGGGTAATCTGACGGGAAGGACGGTCCAAGGTCTTTAAGGTTTCCTGCAGTTTTTGGGCTTCCAGTGGATGACCGTGGAAGAGGATGGCATTGGCTCCCTGATCCCAGACCAGGGGAGAGGAAAACAGGGGCTTGAGGGTCTCGGACGTTTCTTTGGCGGGAATGTATTCCAGAGGATGGATGGTCAGCTGATTGCCAAACGGATCTTTTTTCTCTAATTTGCTGACCCACAGAGTTCCCCCTTCTTCCCGGCAGAAGAGCCCTTGGCTCCGGGTGACCATGGCCAGGGCCTGGGGAAAAGGGACCTGCTGGAATTCGAGAGAAAGAGTCCCTGGAACGGGGCCCTCCAGTACCAGATTCCGGCCGGACAGCTGGGCGATGCTCTGGAGGACGTCCTGGACAGGCGCATCTTTGACAGAGAGGGATACGGTATCTGCTGCCAAGACCCAGCGGACTGGCGTTAAGATACAGAAAATACAGAAATAAAGCAGCGCTTTCATGGCCACACCTCCCCTACGGAAAGAAGGAGGCTGCCACAACACAGTGCGCCTTCCTGGAGTTCTGTGATGATCCCTTTGCCAGGCAGCTCTTCGCCAGGAGCCAGGAGGCAGGTGCCGGTTGGCGTAGCTACCAGGGCTTTGCGGTTTCCATTGACGGAAAGGATGCCCAAAAGACGGAAAGAGGAAGAGGAGATGGCAGAGGCTGGCGGCTGAGCAAGGTCCGTAGGAATCGGAGATGGGGCCGTCTTCGGCAGCACAGGCTGGAGGGACGGTGGATGATCCAGGGGGCGGAAGGGATCTCTGCGGGGAGACCTGCTTTTCTTTAGGGTAGTTTTGACTGGCAGAGAAGATGGCATGGCTTCCTCTTCTGGGACAGGAGGAAAAGTGGGCAGGGTGGGAGCACGGAAATGGTACAGAACAGCTCCCGTGCAGGTGCCGAGGACCAAGAATAGGATCCGGAGTGGAAAAGAGAGTGCGAAATTTTTGGGCAATGAGACTGAGAACATGGATGGACCTCCTTACAGTTGATTTGTGTTCCTCGTCCCATTATAGGCAATTTCTCCTGGGGTTCCTACCCCCGCGCCATTAAGTGCAAAAAAAGAGATATAAACGGGAAAAATCGGAAGGGAGCAGAAAAGGCATGGTAGATTATAAGCAGCAGGAACTCCATACGCAGGACCATTTCCAGTGGAACAGTCCTTTCCAAGGGGGAAGCAGCACAGCGGCGCAGTCCCCTGCTATCCAGACGGCCCAACAAATCCTGGATCAGGCACTGGCCCGAGGCGCCAGTGATATCCATCTGGAACCAGAAAAACAGAGACTGCAGATCCGCTGCCGGGTGGATGGGGTGCTCCATCCTCTCTGCCAAGTGCCTAAAAATCTCCAGGATCCGCTGATTTCCCGGTTCAAGATCCTTTCCGGCATGGATATCGGAGAAAAACGGCTGCCCCAGGACGGAAGGTTCCAAGGGCTGTGGCAGGGACATCAAGTGGATGTGCGTGTATCATCGCTGCCTACCTTGTTTGGCGAAAACCTGGTGCTGCGGCTGCTGGATCAGGAAGCTGTCCAACTGGACCTGGAACAGTTGGGATTCACGGTGAAAAATCTGGAGAAGCTCCGACGCTGCCTGCGCCGTCCCCATGGTCTGTTCCTGGTGACCGGTCCTACCGGCAGCGGGAAGTCTACGACCTTGTATGGAATCCTTGCCTCCCTGGACCGGGAAAAACAGAACATCATCACTGTGGAGGATCCTGTGGAATATCAGCTTGCGGGAATCCGGCAGGTTTCCGTCCAGCCGAAAATCGGGCTGACTTTTGCCCGCTGTCTCCGGAGTATCCTGCGACAGGATCCTGACTGTATCATGGTGGGAGAAATCCGGGATGGGGAAACCGCTGCCATGAGCATCCAGGCGGCGCTGACAGGCCATCGGGTGTTCAGCACCCTCCATACCAATACAGCGGCAGGGGCTGTGACGAGGATCCTGGATATGGGGGTAGAACCTTATCTGGCAGCGGCGGCTCTGGAAGGGGTGGCGGGACAACAGTTGGTCAGGAGACTTTGCCCCAGCTGTAAAAAGGCGTATACTGTAACCAAAGAGGATTGGGAGTGGAAATACCTGCAGCTGACGGAGCCTCGGACTTTGTATCGGGCCCAGGGCTGTCCTCACTGCAGCCAGACCGGCTATGCAGGGCGGATCCCACTCCAGGAAATCCTTATTTTGACAGAACCTCTCCGGCGGGCCATCCTGCGGGAGGAACAGGATGGGGCACTGGAGAGGCTGGCTAGGCAGGAAGGATTCCAGCCACTGTGGGAAGCTGGGCGGGAGAAAGTCCTGGCTGGAGAGACCAGCGGGGAAGAACTGCTGCGTGTTTTGGGGTAGGGGGAAGTCTATGCTGCAATTATGGAATCTTTTTGAGATCGCAGGAACGGTGTCCTTTGCCATTTCAGGGGCTATCGTGGGTATGGCGAAGAACATGGACGTGTTCGGGATCACTGTATTGGCTGTTTTGACCGCAGTAGGAGGCGGTATGATACGGGATGTGCTGGCAGGCTATACGCCGCCTATGGCCTTGGAGAACCCCGGGAACCTGCTGCTGGCGGTGCTGACGGCCCTTTCCCTGTCTTGGCTGTTCGTTTCCTACCGGATTGCCGGCCGGAAACGGCGGATCCTGACTTTTTTCTATATCGCTGCTGATACTGTGGGGCTGGCTTCTTTTACGGTGACAGGAACCCTGACCGGACTGGCCCAGGGCAAGCCCCATACCTTTGTCTATCCCATTATGCTGGGACTCCTGACGGCAGTAGGGGGCGGTGTGCTCCGGGATCTGATGGCCCAGCGGGTGCCCAGCGTACTGAATACGGATGTCTATGCCACCTCTTCTTTGGCAGGGAGCTTCGTCATGTGTCTCTGTTGGCATTACGAAAGCCAGGATTTGGCACCCTGGCTGGGAGCTTTCATGGTCATCGCTCTCCGCTTTTTCGCTATCCGGTTCCGCTGGCAGCTGGTCCACCCTATGGAACGGAGAAAAAGGGGAGAAGGAATAAAGAATGGGAGGTGAAGATTTCACCCCCCTGGTCGCGGGTCGCGAGTCGTGAGTCGCGGGCCTGTTGGTGCAGAACCAGCACACGATTTTTTATTTTAGACGTTTTTCTCTTATCATCCTATAGAAAAAAAGAACAAACGATTTAAACGTCCAGGCCCGCGACGCAGAGCCCGCGACCCATGACCCGAAAAGAGGTGCTGCCCGGCAGCACCTCTTTTCTTATCTCATATTGATGAACTGCATATCGATTCCGAAATCCTGTCCCCGTACCAGCTGGATCACAGCCTGGAGATCATCTTTTTTTGGGCCGGAGACCCGGATCTGATCGTCCTGCTGCTGGGTGGTCACCTTGATCTTGGCTGCTTTGATGGAAGCGATGACCTTTTTAGCGGTTTCCTTGTCGATGCCCTGTTTCAGCTTGACAATCTGCCGGACGGTCCCTTTGGCTGCCGGTTCCACTTTACCCGGTTCCAAGGCACGGAGGGACAGACCCCGTTTGGCCATCCGCTGCCGCAGGATATCCAGGATGGCACCTAGTTTGTATTCATCTTCCGCAGCCAGTTTCAGATCCCCATCGGAGAGTTCGATAGTGGCGTTGGAACCCCGGAAGTCGTACCGCTGTTCGATTTCCTTCCGGGTCTGGTTCAGTGCATTGTCTAGTTCCTGCATGTCAAGTTGAGAAACGATGTCGAAAGAGCTGTTCTTGGCCATAAAAATCCTCCTGTAAATACATAGTTAAAATTTGTTCAAGACCGGCGCAAGCCGGCTTCCCTTGGCTAGAGACCAGTGACCGGCCAGGCGTCAGCCTGGCCTCATTTTACCCTTACATCCACCTCGAACATCCGGTTCCAGGGAAATTCTACGGTATAGGAGGTGCCTTTCAGGGTGGGCTCCTCTTCCACATATTGATGGAGCAGCCGGCTGGTGCCACTGAGGATCCGGTTGTAGTATTTGCCCAGATCATATTTCAGCTTGAAATCATGCCGATCGATGCCCAGGCTGATCCGGTACCGGACATTGGCCTGGTAGATCCAATCGTCCAGGAGCCGGGTCTTCAGCAGCCTCTCCCGTTCTTCCGGTTTGAAGCGCTTGCCCAGGATCCCCTGGCTCAGGGCATAGCCGATGCTGTTATCCGCGGTGTTCCAGCCGGAATAGGCGGTGAGTCCCAACAGGGCTTTGGCGTCAGTCATGGCCAGCATGAAGCCGTTGTCCGCCCCGTTGGCATAGGAAATATCTGCCAGGGCCACTGGCTTTTGGGTTTCCAGTTCTGCCAGTTCGGCGGCAAAGGCCCGGTTGGTCCGGCTAGCGTACGGGGCGTTGTCATTAGCCGTGGAATCCAGGCAGACCCCGTCTTCCGGTGTATTCACCGCCAGGACCAGGTCCGCTTTTTTCAGATGGCCGGTCTCCACTCCGCCGCTGGCCAGGATCTGGTTCCGGACGGAATCTTCCGCTCGTTCATCTGAATACAGCGGAACCGTATCCCCGCCGGCGCCAGGAGCGAATAAGGGATAGACTTTAGGCTTTTCCCCACGGATTTCGTTGATGGCCCGGGTCACCAGCAAAAGCCCCACTTGGTCCACCCCAGGCAGGATCTGGAAGCGGTTTTCGGTGATCCCATTTCCTACGTATTTCAGGTGCCGGGCTTCCATATGGGTCTGGGACAGGGGAGCGTCATCATCTTTGCCCAGGGCGAAGTAATGGAAGATGCCATTCTGGCATAGCCGGATCAGCCGTTTATTGGTCTGGAAGTTCATCAGCCGGCGGGTCCGCCAGTCCTGCATTACGGAATTGGGAATCTGGGCCAGCAGTGTCTGCCGTTCCTGGATCTCCGGATAAGTCAGGGAGCCGTCCTGGTCTTCTTTGTCCTGGAGCTGGGAAAGCCGGAAAATCTTGGGGCCGTATTCCTGGTAATAGCCCGGCTCTACCTTTCCGATGCTCTGTTGGGGCGTCCGCATGATGGTGCTGAAGGCATAGATCTTCAGCCCTGGATTGTCTTTTTTCAGTTTTTCCATCCGCTGGATCTTGCCTTTCAGGTATTTTTCCAGATGATGATGTTTCCGGGATGCCACCAAGCCGCCGTAGTTCAGGCTGTCCGTAGCGATAACCGCAGCCTCTGCATGAGGGGCTTCTTTTTCCAGCCAGGTCCACAGGGCTTCGTTGTTTCCCTGGTCCCGGTGGTTGGAAAGATCTTTTTCTGGGGGGACGGTCAGGGGATAGCCGGCAGCTTTGGCCGTATCTACCGTATATTCTAGACAGACGGGCCGGTTGTCCAGAGGGACATACAGGATCTTGGGAGAAGCTTCCGTATTTCCCATAAGGGAAAACAGCAGCAGTCCGCCTGCCAGGACCGATTTCAACGAAAAATGCATGGTTTCCTCCTTATAACAGAATCATTTTATTATACACTATCTGTATGACCAAAAGAAAGAGCTTTGACTCATCAGTCAGCACTTTTTCCGTATGATATAATGAAAGAGATTCTGAAAGAAGAAGGAGAAACCATTATGCCTTTTGAAATCCATGCTCCTTTTGCTCCGGCGGGAGACCAGCCGGAAGCCATCGATGCCCTGGCCAGAGGGGTGGAGGAGGGACTCCACACCCAGGTGCTGCTGGGAGCTACGGGGACGGGGAAAACTTATACCATTGCCCAGGTGATCCAGAAGGTCCAGAAGCCCACCCTGGTCATTGCCCATAATAAGACTTTGGCAGCCCAGCTGTGCAGCGAATTCAAGGAATTCTTCCCCAACAATGCGGTGGAATACTTTGTTTCCTATTATGATTACTATCAGCCGGAAGCCTATATCCCGGCTACCGATACCTATATCGAAAAAGACTCCTCTATGAACGATGAAATCGACAAACTGCGGCACTCGGCCACCTCTGCCCTGATGGAACGGCAGGATGTGATCGTGGTGGCATCCGTATCCTGCATCTATGGCCTGGGCGGGCCCAAGGACTATTACGACAGTGTCCTGTCCCTGCGCATCGGCCAGACGGTGGAACGGGATGCCATCCTGGAAAAACTGGTGAAGATCCGCTACGAACGGAACGACCTATCCCTGGAGCGCGGCAAGTTCCGGGTCCGGGGAGATGTGATCGAAGTGGTTCCCGCCAGCTATGGGGAAAAAGCCATCCGCATCGAACTGTTCGGGGATGAGGTGGACAGCTTGGAGGAAATCGATGTGCTCACTGGCCAGGTGGTGGACAAACGGACCCATGTGGCCATTTTCCCCGCCAGCCATTATGTGACCAGTGACGAAAACCTGGAACGGGCCCGGAAAGATATCCGCCGGGAACTGAACGAACGGCTGAAGGTGCTGAAGGGGGAAAATAAGCTCCTGGAGGCCCAGCGGCTGGAACAGCGGACCAATTATGACCTGGAGATGATGCAGGAACTGGGTTACTGCAGCGGCATCGAGAACTATTCCCGCCATCTGACGGGACGGAAACCCGGGGAACCGCCTTTTACCCTGGTGAACTATTTCCCCAAGGATTTCCTCACGGTGATCGACGAAAGCCATGTGACACTGCCTCAGCTCCGGGCTATGTATGCCGGAGACCGGGCCCGGAAAGAACAGCTGGTGAAATATGGGTTCCGGCTGCCCTCAGCCATCGATAATCGGCCCTTGACCTTTGATGAATTCCAGGCCCAGAGGGGACAGATCATCTACGTATCCGCCACCCCCGGACCCTATGAAATGGAAACCACTGACCAGGTGGTGGAACAGATCATCCGGCCTACCGGACTCCTGGATCCCCAGATCGAAGTGCGGCCTATCAAGGGGCAGATCGATGACTTGCTGGGAGAGATCCACAAGGTCACCGGCCAGAAGGAACGGGTACTGGTGACCACTCTGACCAAGAAGATGGCAGAGGATCTGACGGAATACTTGACTACGGCTGGAATCCGGGTCCGCTATCTCCATTCGGATATCGCTACCATTGAACGGGCGGAAATCATCCATGACCTCCGGGCTGGGAAATTCGATGTGCTGGTGGGCATCAACCTGCTCCGGGAAGGACTGGACATGCCGGAAGTGAGCCTGGTAGCCATCCTGGATGCGGATAAGGAAGGATTCCTCCGCAGTGATACGGCTATGATCCAGACCATCGGCCGGGCAGCCCGGAATGCCCACGGCCGGGTGATCATGTATGCAGATACCATCACGGGATCCATGGAACGAGCCATCAGCGAAACCAATCGACGCCGGAAAAAACAGGAAGCCTTTAACCAGGCCCATGGCATTGTGCCCAAGACCATCCAAAAGAAAGTAGTGGAATTGATCAAACTGACCAAAGTAGAGGAAGAAGATACTTCTACCAAAGGGTATACGGCCAAAACCGTGAAAAAACTGAAGCCCAGGGAGTTGGAGAAACAGATCCGGTCCATGGAAAAGAAAATGAAAGAAGCAGCCAAACAGCTGGACTTCGAGCTGGCAGCGGAATACAGGGACCAGCTGATATTGCTGAAAGGAGAGCAGCGGAAAGCTCATGAATGAAGATGCCATTGTAATCCAGGGAGCGCGGCAGCACAACCTGAAAAATATATCCTTGAAGATCCCCCGGAATAAACTGGTGGTGATCACCGGTCTGTCCGGTAGCGGGAAATCCTCTCTGGCTTTCGATACAATCTATGCGGAAGGACAGCGCCGGTACGTGGAAAGCTTGTCCGCCTATGCCCGGCAGTTCCTGGGACAGATGGACAAGCCGGATGTGGACTATATCGGCGGTCTTTCTCCAGCCATTTCCATCGACCAGAAGACCACTAGCCGGAATCCCAGGTCCACAGTAGGGACCGTGACGGAGATCTATGACTATCTCCGTTTGCTCTTTGCCCGGATCGGGATCCCCCACTGTCCCAAGTGCGGGAAGGTCATCGAGCGCCAGTCCCCCCAGCAGATTGCCGACAAAGTGCTGGAACTGCCGGAAGGGACGAAATTCATGATCCTGGCGCCTGTGGTCTGGGGCCGGAAGGGAGAACACAAAAATATCCTGGAAAGCGTCCGCCGGGCTGGCTATGTCCGGGTGAAGGTAGACGACCAGATCTTTACCTTGGATGAGGAAATCCAGTTGGACAAGAAGAAGAAACACAATATCTCCGTAGTGGTGGACCGGCTGGTGGCCCGTCCCAGCCTAGGGAGCCGGCTGACGGATTCACTGGAGACCGCCCTGAAGCTGGGGGAAGGCACCGTAGCCATCGAAGAGATCGGCGGAGAGACCCATGTGTACAGCGAGAAGTTCGCCTGTGCGGAATGCGGTATCAGCCTGCCGGAAATCGAACCCCGGCTGTTTTCCTTCAACGCACCCTATGGAGCCTGTCCGGACTGCATGGGCCTGGGACAGCATATGGAATTCGATCCGGATCTGATCATCCCGGACAAGACAAAGCCCTTTGACCAGGGAGCCATTGCGGCAGTCAGTGCCAATGTGAAGTCCTATTTCCTCTGCCAGCTGGCGGCAGTGCTGAAGAGCCGGGGGTTCTCCCTCCAGAACTGCTGGAAGGATCTGCCCAAGAAATTCCAGCAGGAACTGCTGGAAGGGATTCCCGATGAGATCTTCACGTTCTCCTACCAGAACCTTATGGGAGAGATCAACGACCACAATACGCCTTTCGAAGGGATCATCCCAGTGCTGAAACGGCGTCTGAAAGAGGCTATGAGCGAAAGCCAGCGGCTGGATTACGAATCTTTTATGACGGCCATCGAGTGCTCCACTTGCCATGGGGCCCGGCTCCGCCCGGAAGTCCTGGGGATCACGGTAGACGGAAAGAATATCCAGCAAGTCTGTCAGATGCCGGTACGGGAATGTCTGGCCTTCTTCAACGGGCTGCAGCTGTCGGAACGGGATGCCTTCATCGCCAAACAGATCTTGAAGGAAATCCGGGCCCGGCTCAGTTTCCTGAACAATGTGGGACTGGACTACCTGACACTGGACCGGGCGGCAGCCACCCTCTCCGGCGGGGAAGCCCAGCGGATCCGGCTGGCCACCCAAATCGGGTCCGGCCTGGTAGGGGTGCTATATATATTGGATGAACCCAGTATAGGGCTCCATCAGCGGGACAATGACAAGCTGCTGGAAACCCTGAAGAATCTCCGGGATATGGGGAATACCCTGATCGTGGTGGAACACGACGAAGACACCATGCGGGCAGCGGACCAGATCATCGACATCGGACCGGGGGCCGGGGAAAACGGCGGCTATGTGGTGGCTCAGGGTACGGCGGAAGAAATCAGCCAGGTGCCGGAATCTGTCACTGGCCAGTACCTCAGCGGGCGGAAAAAGATCCCGGTGCCCGCTGTACGGCGGAAAGGAACAGGCAAGAAGCTCACCATCAAGGGAGCCAGGGCCAATAACCTGAAAAATATCGACGTATCCATCCCTTTGGGAACCCTGACAGTGGTCACTGGGGTCAGCGGCAGTGGCAAGAGCACTTTGATCAACGATATCCTGTACAAGGCCCTGGCTAAGAAACTCATGGGGACCCGAGAGCGGCCTTTGGCCCATGATCGGATCACGGGGAGCCAGAATATCGATAAAGTCATCAACATCGATCAGAGTCCCATTGGAAGGACTCCCAGGTCCAACCCTGCCACTTATACGGGCACCTTTGACTTGATCCGGACTTTATTCAGTACTACCAACGATGCCAAGCTCCGGGGCTATAAGCCGGGACGGTTCAGCTTCAATGTGAAGGGCGGCCGCTGCGAAGCCTGCCATGGGGACGGGATGCTGAAAATCGAGATGAACTTCTTGCCGGATGTGTACGTGCCCTGCGAAGTATGTAAGGGCACCCGCTACAACCGGGATACACTGGAAGTCCGGTACAAGGGGAAGAACATCGCAGAGGTCCTGGATATGACCGTCAGCGAAGCCTGCCTGTATTTCAGCAACCAGCAGCGGATCTTCCGGAAACTCCAAGTGTTGGAAGATGTGGGCTTGGGCTACATCCGACTGGGCCAGGCGGCTACGACCCTGTCTGGGGGAGAAGCCCAGCGGGTGAAGCTGGCCACGGAACTGGCCAAGGTGAATACGGGCAAGACCCTCTATATCCTGGATGAACCTACCACTGGTCTCCACATGGCCGATGTACACAAATTGCTGGAAGTGCTCCAGCGGCTTGTGGATGCAGGCAGTACAGTGGTGGTCATCGAGCACAACCTGGATGTGATCAAGAGCGCCGACTGGCTCATCGATCTGGGGCCGGAAGGGGGCGACCGGGGCGGCACGGTGATCGCCACCGGGACTCCGGAACAGGTGGCACAGGTGCCGGAATCCTATACCGGACAGTACGTAAAGAAGGTCCTGGTATGAACGAGGCCATCAAAGAGACCTTAGCGGTGCTGCCCAATGCGCCGGGAGTCTATATCATGCATGATGCCACCGGCAAAGTGATCTATGTGGGGAAGGCTGTGATCCTGAAGAACCGTGTGCGCAGCTATTTCCGTCCAGCCAGTCAGGTATCCCCCAAAGTCCGGGCCATCAACGCCCATGTGGCTTCCATCGAGACCATTGTCACCGCCAGTGAGATGGAAGCCCTGATCTTGGAATGCAATCTGATCAAGAAATACCGGCCACGGTACAATATCGACCTGAAAGATGACAAGACCTATCCGTATCTGAAGATCACCGTAGGAGAAGCCTATCCACGGATGGTGCTTACCCGGCGGGTGCTCAAGGACGGGGCCCGGTATTACGGACCTTTTGCCGATGCAGGGGCCCTCCGGGATACCATGAAGCTGATCCGGACCATGTTCCCTCTGCGCCACTGCCGGAACCTGAATGCCAAGAGGCCCTGCCTCCAGTACCATCTCCACCGATGCCTGGCTCCCTGTACAGGGAAGGTACCCATCAGCGAATACCGGCAGATGGTAGAGTCCGTCCTGCTGCTCCTGGACGGGAAAGTGGCCCAACTGGAAAAAGAACTGACCGCCAAGATGCAGCAGGCTTCCGATAATCTGGAATTCGAAGCAGCAGCCCGGTACCGGGATTCCCTCCTGAGCGTCAGGAAACTGGCGGAGAAGCAGAAAGCCACCACGGAAAGCGGTGACCGGGATGTAGTGGGGCTTGCCATGGACGACAGCGGGGTCTGCATCCAGGTGTTCTTCATCCGCAGTGGGAAGATCCTGGGCCGGGACAGCTTCTTCCTGGACCAGGAAATCGGGGAGCCGGGAGGAGAAGTGCTGGCCGATTTCCTGAAGCAGTACTATCATGAGAACCATCGGCCTCCCCGGGAAATCTTGGTCAGCGAAGGGCTGGCAGACAGTGACAGGACCCTGCTCTCCCAATGGCTCAGCACCCTGAATGAGAAAAACGTGGAACTGCTGGTTCCCCAGCGGGGATTGAAGCATGACCTGGTGCTCATGGCCATGAACAATGCCAAAAAGAATCTGGAAGAGCGGCTGCGTCGGGGCCAGGCTTCTGGACAGACCGGGTTGGATGCGGCGGAACAGCTGCAGAAGGCCTTGGGCCTTACAAAGCCCTTGGAACGGATGGACTGTTTTGACATTTCCCATAACCAAGGACGGGAAACAGTCGCCTCTATGGTGGTATTCCGGGACGGAGTCCCCTGCAAGAAAGACTACCGACGGTACAAGCTCCAGTCAACCGAAGGCAAGCCCGATGACTTCAAATCCATGCAGGAAGTGGTCTACCGCCGGTATCGGGATCTGGAGGATCTCCCCAGCCTGATCATCATCGATGGGGGGAAAGGGCAGCTCAGTTCGGCCTGTGAGGTGATCCGGGGCCTGGGCATCAGCAGCAGCGAGGTGCCGGTAATCGGACTGGCCAAGCGGGAAGAGGAAATCTTCAAGGAAGGGGCTCATACCAGTATCCTGCTGGACAAGATGTCTCCTGCTCTTCATTTGATCCAGCATATCCGGGATGAGGCCCATCGGTTTGCCATCACCTATCATCGGAAACGGCTGACCCGGCGGAACCTGGTTTCTGTGCTAGACCATCTGGAAGGGATGGGGCCTAAGCGCCGGGCAGCCCTGTGGAAACGGTTCGGTTCCTTGGACGCTATGCGGCAGGCCTCAGTAGAAGACTTGGCCGCAGTGGACAGCATGAACCGGGTGGTGGCTGAACGGGTCCACGGATTTTTGCAGGGGAATGTACTCCAGAAAACGGAACTGCTGGAGAACGGCACAGGGAATCCAGATAAGAAAAAATAAAATATTCTTATCAAATAATTTTTATCAAAAAATTATTTGATACCTATTGCTATCATAGGGAACCTTTGGTATAATCGAGGGCGAAATCACTAATAAACCGTAGGGGGATAAAACAATGAAAAAATATGTATGTGAAGTTTGCGGTTATGTGTATGATGAAGCTGCTGGTGATCCTGAACACAACATTGCTCCTGGCACCAAATTCGAAGATCTGCCGGAAGACTGGGTTTGCCCCATTTGTGGCGTAGGCAAGGATCAGTTCTCTGAAGAAGCCTAAAAAAAGAAGGGGCTGTCGCACGAAAGCGGCAGCCTTTTTTTGTTAGCAGGAAATAGGAGGAAACGTATGCCGTTGAAAATGATTGCCATGGACCTGGACGGCACCCTGCTGGACCAGGAAAAGAATATCGCGCCGGAAGACGCAGAGGCTGTGCGGGAAGCAGCGGCGGCCGGATATTATGTGACTTTGGCTACGGGACGGATGTACCGTTCCGCCCTGCCCTATGCCCAGGAACTAGGTTTGAACCATCCTCTTGTGGTCTACAACGGAGCTTTTGTGAAAGATCCCCTCAGCGGGGAAGTCCTTGGGAATTGGCCCCTTCCGCTGGAAACAGCCCAGCCTTTGCTGGATGATTGTTTGGAACGGGGCATCTACATCCAGGCCTATGTGGAGGATCGTCTGTGGGCTCCTCAGGATTGTGAAGAAGTCCGGTTCTATGCTCATTTTGCCAGAGTCCCCTATGAAGTTCAGCCGGAAGCCATCCGTGCCCTGCCTCAGGCACCCCATAAGCTGCTGGCCATCACGGATCAGGTCGAAAGCCTCCGTGGTGAATTGGAACGGCGATATGCCGGGAAAATCAAGATCGTCAGTTCCTCCAAGGGATTCTTGGAAATCACAGCGCCCGCTACCAACAAATGGCATGCACTCCAGGCTCTGGCCGCCCGGGAGGGAATCCGGGAAGAAGAGATCCTCTGTGTAGGAGATTCAGACAATGATCTGGACATGATCGCCCATGCAGGGATGGGAGTGGCCATGGGAAATGCCAACGAAGCAGTGTGCCGGGCTGCCAAGGTAGTCACCGCTCCCAATACCAGGAATGGTGTGGCCCGGATCATACGGACTATCATGACTCAGCAGATCGAAGTCCCGAAGTAAAGAACCAGTACATGCCTTTACAGAGACTTTTTGCCCATTGTATAATACAACTGTTCTAAACTTTTAGGGGGTGGAAGGCCAATGGCGAGAACTTTACTCATCACAGGGATGTCCGGCGCGGGGAAGACGCAGGTAATGCGGACGCTGGAAGATCTGGGCTATTTTTGCGTGGACAATCTTCCCCCGACATTTATCCCGAAATTCATCGAACTGTGTCTCCAGAATAAAAATGGAGGAGCGCAGCTTGCCCTGGTGGTGGATATCCGGGGCGGCAAATTCTTCAAGGACCTGAATCAGGTATTGGATCAGCTGAACCAGAGCAGCATGCCTTATGAGCTGGTTTTCCTGGATGCAGATGACGGTACATTGATCCGTCGCTACAAAGAGACCCGGCGCCGCCATCCGCTGGCGGGACATAATGGCCTCAGTGCAGATATCGCCCGGGAACGGGAAATACTCAGCCAAATCAGGAAACGGGCCACTACCATCATCGATACTTCCAAAACGACGACCAAAGAACTTCGCCGGAAGATCATCCAGCTCTTTGGCAAAGGGGGGGAATTGCCTCCTATGAATATCGTAGTCCAGTCTTTCGGCTTTAAATATGGGCTTCCCCTGGACTGTGATATGGTCTTCGACGTACGCTTCCTGCCCAATCCGTTCTATATCCCGGAACTGAAGAACCTATGCGGCAATGACCAGCCGGTAAAGGATTATATCCAGGATAAGCCAGTGACCGGGGAATTCGAAGAGAAGCTGTTCGCTCTGATCCAGTTCCTGCTGCCCCAGTATGTCCAGGAAGGCAAGAGCCAGCTGATGATCGGCGTAGGCTGCACCGGCGGACGGCACCGGAGCGTGTTCATCGCCAACCAGCTGGGCAGCTTCATTGAAAGATGCGGCTATGGGGTGCAGGTCATCCATCGCGATTTGATAAAGAAATAGGTGAATGCGTATGAAATGGATTAAGTGGTTGTACCCGGGGCTGAACCTGAAACGATGGCTGTTCCTTTTTGCTTTCGGTGCAGTGCTGGCTTGCGTGGGCGTCACTTTAATCTTCAATTATCAGTTTGTGGGTCTTTTGGAAGCCTTGGTGCTGCAGTTCATCAATTCTGTGGGCGGAGAGTACTACCAGTCTACCATTACCGGGCTGGGGGCCTTCAGCGTGGTACTGGGGATCCTCTGCATGCTCCTGGGAGCCACTCATGTGGTGAAGACCATCATCAATGCGGTGATGCCGGGAGAGAAGGAATCTCTCCGGGAGCTGATCTTTACCCAGCAGAAACTGGATAAAGGACCCAGCGTAGTGGTCATTGGGGGGGGGACGGGTCTTTCCGTCCTGCTCCGAGGGATCAAGCTGATCACCAACAACTGTACGGCTGTGGTGACTACGGCTGATGATGGGGGATCTTCCGGCCGGTTACGGAAGGAACTGGGCATCTTGCCGCCGGGAGATATGCGGAATTGCCTGGTAGCCTTGTCTGATACAGAACCGCTGATGGAAAAAGTCATGCAGTACCGGTTCAAAAGCAGCGCTCTCAGCGGCCATAACCTAGGGAATCTCTTTATCGCCGCTATGAGCGATGTGGAGGGCGGGGATATGGAAAAGGGCATCGCTGCCACTTGCGAGATCTTGAAAGTGCGGGGCCATGTGTGGCCCAATACGACGGACAATATCCAGCTGAAGGCCCAAATGGATGATGGGAGTACGGTGGTGGGAGAAAGCTCCATCACCGCTTCGCCTCATAAGATCCTCCGGCTGATGACGGAACCGGAAAATCCTCGGGCGTCCCAGCGGGCAGTGGATGCCATCCTGAAGGCTGATGCCATCATCCTGGGGCCGGGCAGCCTGTATACCAGTGTCCTGGCAAGTTTGATCGTGCCCGGGATCCGGGATGCGGTGATCCAGTCCAAAGCTGTCAAGATCTACGTGTGCAATGTGATGACCCAGCCTGGAGAAACCGATGACTATGGAGCTTATGAACATGTCCAAGCCCTGATCCGGCACATGGGCTGCCAGTGCTTGGATTATGTGGTGGTCAACGAGCAGAAAGCTTCTCCCGATATCCTGGCAAAATATGAGAAGGAAGGCGCCATGCCCGTTTCTCCGGATGTAGAGAAAATCGAGAAACTGGGAATCGACTGTGTACCGGCCAAGCTGCTGAACAACAGCGACCTGGTCCGGCATAATCCGCTGAAGCTGGCCAAGACCATCATTGCCCTGATTTACCGGTTAAAGCTGTTTGGCAAGGGCATCCGGTTCTTTGATTATTTCTTTGCCCGGCAGACCATGCAGGAACTGCGGAAACACGCCAAAAAGGAGTCCTGACCCATGTCTTTTTCCCATGATGTAAAAAATGAAATCGCACGGGCAGAAGGAGAAGCACACGACTGTGAACAGGCCGAACTGTTCGGACTGTTGCGGATCAGCGGCTCTGTTTCCCTCAGCGGGCGGAAAGTGGGGATCCATTTCACCACGGAAAATGCGGCTTTGGCCCGACGAGTGCTGCGGCTCTTGAAAAATAATTTCCCTGTGCAGACGGAAGTCATTGTGACCCGGAGCAGGAGACTGAAAAAAAATAACCGGTATCAGGTCCATGTGCTTCCCTCCGATGAAGCCAGAGCCGCGCTGAGCCGGCTCCATTTGCTCTCTCCTCTGGAGGAAGGAGGGAATGTCCTGCTGAAAAAAGAGGGGGAACGCAGGGCTTTTCTCCGGGGTGTATTCCTGGCCGGGGGATCTGTGAACAAGCCTATCAGTGATTATCATCTGGAATTGATCTGTGACAGCCTGGATATGGGCCAGTTCATCCAGAAAATCATGAAAGGATTCAGCCTGCCGGCCCGGATCGTGGACCGGAAAAATTCTTATATCGTGTATCTGAAGGAAGGCAATGCCATTGCTTCCTTCCTATCCCTGATCGGAGCCCCTCATTCCTATTTGGAATTTGAGAATATCCGGGTCCTGAAGGATATGCGCAACAAGGTGAACCGGCAGGTGAACTGTGAGACGGCCAATCTGAACAAAGTGGTGCAGACGGCTGTTCGGCAGCTGAACGCGATCCGAGTCATCGAAGAATCGGTAGGGCTGGCCACCCTACCGGAACCCCTGCAGGAAGCAGCCCGGCTCCGCAGGGATCATCAGGATCTTTCCGTGGGGGAACTGGCCGCTCTGACAGAGGACAGTGTGGGAAAATCCGGGTTCAATCACCGGCTGAAGAAGCTGGAACAGTTAGCAGAAAAATTGAAGGATGGGGAGCAATGAAAAAACTGATCATTTTTTTGGCGATTGTGGCAGCATTATGTGGATTTGCCTATGGGGGATATGAATATGTGAAGCAGGATTTTCCGCGGTTCTGTGAAGAGACCGTGCCAATCTTTGCGTATCACAGGGTAGAGCCGGGTCATGATGATCCGTATACTATGCCGCCGGAACAGTTCGATTTGCAGATGAAATACCTGAAACAGGAAGGGTGGAAGACCATTACCCTGGCGGACTATGTGAAAGGGCGGAAAGAGGGCCGTAAATTCCACAAGGAATGCGTACTGATCTTTGATGACGGATATCTGGACAACCTGACCTATGCGGCTCCCATCCTGAAAAAATACGGCTTTGTGGGGAATATGTACATGGCTGTGAAGTACGAAGGATGGCCGGGCTATCTGGATTGGCATCAGGAGCATGAACTACTGAAATATGGATGGGCTCTGGGATCCCATACCTTTAACCACAAACCTCTCGAAAGCATGACACCGGAACAGGTGGAATATGAATTGACCAGTTCCATGCAGCATATGCGGGGAATCTATAATCCGCCGGAAGGCCTTACCTTCTCCTATCCCAACGGCTCTGCCAGCGATGCCATTGCGGCCCAGGTGAAAAAATCCGGCTATATTGCTGGAGTGGACGGCCGTGTAGGTGTGAATACGGATAAAACAGATCTCATGCGGCTGCGCCGGGTCAATGTGTTCCAGAATAAACCGGAGAACCTGGGATGCTTCCAGTATGATCTGAAGCGGGCTCAGATCCAAAGCTATATCGACCAGACCGGTATCGATTCCGATTGGGTCATCCATCAATACTATGTGATCCGGACCAAACTCCATCTGTAAGAAAGATAGGAACGGTTGAAAGGCTTGCGTTCTTTTAGAAAAACAGATACAATGGATTATAAACCAGAAGATAGGGAGGAATCGACGATGGCAAAGAGAATCAAAACTGTGAATAAAGAAATGCTGAAGAAGACCCTGAGAACCGGCGGCTGCGGCGAATGCCCGGCATCCTGCCAGTCTGCCTGCAAGACTTCCTGCACGGTAGGCAACCAGGTTTGCGAAAAAGCATAATCCAGTTATGCGCGGAAGCTCCCTGCATGCGCAGGGAGCTATTTTCTTGTATAAGAAGGGCGGATAGAAAGTTGATCCATAGAATGCATCTGGACGACAATTATGTGGTCCTTGACGTGAACAGCGGCGCCGTGCACATCATCGACGCCATGATTTATGATTTGCTGGGGTTTTATGACGGCACCAACGCCGAAGGGACGAAAGCCCATTTCGCTGGCAAATATCCGGCAGAAGATATCGATGAAGTTTTGGAAGAACTCCAGGAACTGCAGAAATCCGGGCTGTTGTTTTCCCCGGACTTCCCGGTGCCGGACACCTTTTCCGATGAACCGGTGCTGAAATCCCTGTGCCTCCATGTGGCCCACGACTGCAATCTGCGGTGCGGTTACTGCTTTGCAGACACCGGGGACTTCGGAGGACATCGGGCGCTCATGAGCAAGGAAGTGGCTCAGAAGGCCATTGAATTTGCCATTGCCGGAAGCAAACAGCGTCACAACCTGGAACTGGACCTGTTCGGCGGGGAACCTCTGATGAATATGCCTGTAGTGAAGTTCATTGTGGACTATGTACGTCAGCGGGAAAAAGAAACTGGGAAGAACATCAAACTGACCCTGACCACCAACGGCACCCTGCTCACCGATGAAATCGTAAAGTATCTGAATGACAACCGGGTGATGCTGGTGCTGTCCCTGGACGGCAGCAAAAAGACCCATGACAATATGCGTCCCTATCCGGGTCATATAGGGTCCTATGATGCAGCTGTAAAGGGCTTCCGGAAAGTCATCGAATCCCGCCATGGGAAGAACTACTACTTGCGGGGGACCTATACCCATTACAACACCCATTTCTGTGATGATGTGCTGGCCATGCTGGATGTGGGTTCCGAAATCTCCATGGAACCGGTGGTGGGCACCACCGAACCCTGGGTGCTGACGGAAGAAGACTGGCCCACCCTGGACAAAGAATATGAGAAACTGGCCCGGGCCTATCTGGAAAAGAAACGGGCCGGTGTACCCTTTGACTTCTTCCACTTCAACGTGGCTCTGGACAATGGTCCCTGCGTGGCCAAACGACTGGCAGGCTGCGGTGCCGGCCATGAATATTTCGCCATTACCCCCGAAGGGGACATCTATCCCTGCCATCAGTTCGTGGGCCGGGAGAAATACAAGATGGGAACCCTGGATACGGGCATCGTGAAAAAGGACATGGTCCAGTATTTCCGTCACATGCATGTGATGAAAAAAGAAGACTGCCGGACCTGTTGGGCCCGGTTCTTCTGCAGCGGCGGCTGCCATGCCAATGCGGATCTGACCAACGGCACCATTGAAAAACCCTATGCTTACGGGTGTCGGATCCAGAAAAAACGGCTGGAAATGGCCATCATCGTCCAGGCTCTCCTGACGGAAGATATGAAAGAAGGCGGAGAAGACCGTCGTCCGGTCATCGACAACTTTAAATTCCAAGTAGAGAAGAAGTAAAAACGTCATACGTCAGTCATCATAGGTCATACGCTTTTGAAAAGCAATTTTGGGAATTGCTTATGATTCAATGTCTGGGATACCCGGCTTCCATTAGCGTATGACTTATGACATATGACGTATGACAATTTTTTTAGATTTTTGTTGACAAAAATCTACTCCCGTGATATTATAATTAAGTCGCCGATGAGCGATAAGGTTAGAACCCTGAAAACTGAATATTGTTGACAGATGTGCGGGTCAAGTCACCTTTACGGTGATGAGATCGAGTCACCTGGATGACAACCAGGATAAAAAATCAAAGCTAGTTTTTCGAGAGCCAAGCGGCTCTTCAAAATACTCTATTTTGGAGAGTTTGATCCTGGCTCAGGACGAACGCTGGCGGCGTGCTTAACACATGCAAGTCGAACGGAGAACT
>NZ_JBQOUY010000022.1:0-37581 GCF_052216985.1 Acidaminococcus nyctereutis | reverse complement strand
TGAGCCATTTGTTTTTCCTCCCTCGGTATTATGTGGGTTTTGGTCGATTTACATTATACCTAAAGGATGAGCATATGGCTCATTTTTATGAAATTATCTTTTTACACCATTATATGGACGTTACCAAAATGGGAGATGCCTTATAAATTTCTATTGCTCTCAATAAATGAGGTCCATGACCAATTACGGTATTTGCGCCTGCATCGATACATTTATGAGCAAATTCGACCAAAAAATCATCTGGGATTTCTTTATTTATCCCCTTTACTTCATGAGAATGTATTGAAACAATTATATAGTCAGATTGATAAGAAGCGGCTTGAATCATTTTTATAATCCTTTGCATGTCTGTAGTGTTAACAGTAGAAATTCTTTTTGTTTCATCTCCAAGTTTAAACTTCAATTTTCCCAAGCAATACTCTCCTTCATTCAACGGAGGTAAATATCCTTCAGATCGAAAAATGTCATCAAATGCATTTACATTTGTAGCCTCTGCAAGTTCTTTTACAATTTTCATTTGATTTTTTGTAACTTGAAAAATTTCCTTATGCCGGATTCCATTAACCCCCGGTCGTCCAATATAATATCTTGATTGTTCTCCTGCCATTGCAGGGGGTTCAAAAGTAGAAGTAGCTGCAATGAGTCCAATACGCCCATTTTTAGTATCTAAATATGCAGGAGCAGCTGCTACAGATAAATTTTTTCCACATCCTGCATGTACCAACCTAGATGAATCTAAAGCGTCAATAGTTTCTAGAAGTCCCCAATGTGAAAAATCCATTGAATGATTATTAGCTGGGGTAGTCATATTAAATCCATATTTTTTAACATCTTCTAAGATTTCCGGATCAATTCTAAGATAAGACCCTCCATTGTATTGATTTCCCCATCCTTTACCACTATTAACAGTCGTTTCTAAATTAAAAAATCGAGCATCTCCTTGTAAAATAAAATTTCTTAACTCGTCCAAACCTTCGTAATCGTCAGGAACTCTTCGTTGAATTAGCATATCCCCTGCCGCTGTAATACATAAATCATGATTTCTCATAATATTTCCCCCATGCCCTCAAATATTATATTTTTAACCAAAATAACTATTTAAATGCATCATAAACAACTTTAGAAATCGAACTTATGCATTCAATTCCCTCCAAATTATTAGGCAAGTCAGATGTAAACATTGCAATAACATAGCGAGTATTATCTGGTAATTCAAAAATACCAACATCATGTTGAATGCAATCAAGGTCTCCAGTCTTATTTCCAACAAGTACTTTCCCTTCGGGAATTATATTTATCTTTTCATAACATTCAACTACAGGTAACTTAGCTGGTAATTTATTACGATATTTTTGACCACACATATAAGAAAAAATGGTGATACATATTTCTTTACTAAGCCACTCTTCTCTTGCTATTCGTGAAAGCATTTCACCGATATCTTTAGTACTCATATAATTGTTTTTACCTTTTTTTATTGCCTCAAAATCAAGCATTTTGCGTTGCCAAATAGTTGAATGATATCCTTGTTCATTGCAAAATTGATTAAATCTACTTTCACCTAAAATATCTATTACTTCATTTGTCGCCGTATTATCACTAAGCATAATCATTAATTTACCTAAATCTCTCACTGTCGGATTAAAACGAAAATCGAGATTATATAGTATACCAGTGCCTCCTACTCTGTTTGAAGCCTTAATTGCATGGGGTTGATTTAAATCAATGCGGCCTTCGTTGCCATCTTTTAATAACATTGCAACCATTGGAATTTTAATAACACTAGCACAAGGAAAAAGAATGTCTTCATTTATAGTAAATTTTTCATTCGTTTCACAATTTTCAATATATAACCCAACTTTTCCATTTAAAGTTCCTAACACTTCATAAATTTGTTGTTCTGGGATTTTTGATTTACTCATACGATTTTCTCCTTTCAATCTAACATGTTATTGAGACATTCAATAAAAATTTAAATCATTTATCAGCATTCAAAAAGTAATCCGTCATCAACTGAATTGCAAATTTCATAGTCTCCTCTTTAGGTAAAAAATAATTACTATGGAGCGGATAATTAGATTCACAGCCAACATGAATATACAATGATGGAATCTTTGTGCCATAATAATAAAAATCTTCCCCAATCAAACTAGGATGAGAATCCGTATGCACATGAGCATTCCCTAGTTTTCTTATTGCTATATTAGAGAATTCTTTAAACAATCTGTAATCATTATTTACAACTCCATATCCTTGATTAATGTTAACAATGGATATACCACCATACATTTGTGCTATATTAGTAGCAATTTCCTTTATCCTCTTATGTATATAATTTCTTGTTTTTTCATGAATAGTACGTACAGTTCCTTCAAGTATCACCTTATCACAAATAACATTATATCTTCCAAATGATTGAAAGGAACCAATTGCTATTATAACGTTATCAAAGGAAGAAATTTCTCTTCGAAGCCTACTCGTTAGCGCTAAATCAATTTCAGAAGCTATAGAAATTGCATCTACACCTAAATGCGCTTCAGCAGCATGTGCATTCTTTCCATTTACAACTATTGTAAAACGATCAGAAGCCGCCATAATTGGTCCAGGACATAATTCGATATCACCTACTGGAAGAGAAGGCCACATATGTATTCCATAAATCTCTGATATTTTCTGGTCTTCCAAAAACTTATTATCTACTATTGATTTAGCCCCTCCTTTAGGATTATCTTCTTCAGCAGGCTGAAATAAGACAATAATATTATTAGTTAATGATTTTTTTGCTTTATTTAATTCACAGGCTACTCCAGCGGCTATTCCAGTATGCATATCATGTCCACAGGCATGCATAATATTGTTTTTTTTCGATGAGAATTCAACACCAGTATTTTCACTAAGCGGTAAGGCATCGATATCTGCACGAAAACAAACTGTCTTCTTTGCACCAATATCAATTTTTACAAATCCGCCGTATGACTCTTGGAATGGCACAAAATTCAACCCTTCAGAATTTAAAAATTTATGAATTCTATTCGTTGTTTCTTCTTCTTGATTACTCAATTCTGGATTTCTATGAATTTGTCTTCTTAGTTCAATATATTTTAATACATTCATAAAATACTCCATTTCCTCTTAGGCTTTATTTTTCTAAATGATATGTTTCTATTTTAGAAACAAAATATCAGTACTTTTTCTAATATCTCTACAAATTAAAAAATGAACTTTATTATAGGCTACCTATGCAATGGCGGCAGGATAATATCCTGCCGCCATTGCACCTAAGAATTAAAGATTTCATGGCTTAAACAATAAACATGTATTTGATCCTAATAAACTTTCAGGGAGTTAGGCTAGATTATGTAAATCTATTAAAAACCGTCCAAATACTTCTATTATATTTAAGCCCTGTTTTTCTCCGTCAAAACATTATAAAATTGAGGCTGTCTATCCCTAAACATATGAATAGTACTTCTTACTTCTTGAGTATATTTATAATCGATTGAGCCTGTAATGATTTCTTCGCTATCACTACCTTCAGCTATAATATCTCCCCAAGGATCAATGATAATCGAATGTCCGCAATATGTCCCCATCGGGCTTGCACCAACACGATTGCAAGCGACTATATACATTTGATTTTCTATTGCTCTAGCAATCAAAAGTGTTCTCCAATGATTTACACGAGGATTAGGGAAGTTCGACGTAACTACCAACACATCTGCTTTTTTCAACGCATAAATTCGCGACAGCTCACAAAAACGAATATCATAACAAATCATGAATCCTAGTTTTCCGAGCTCAGTATCAAATACTTCAGTTTTATTTCCATGCTCATAAGGAAAATCTTCATCCATATCGCTATATAAATGCATCTTGCTATAATCACCTACAATCTTACCAGTACGGTCAATCAAGAAAGTTGTATTTCGCATCTTTCCATCAGAATGCATTGTTCCAATCGATCCTCCAACTACCCAAACAGAATACTTTTCAGCTAATTGTTGTAACACTCGAACTGATTCGCCATTTTCGTTTTCAATAAAATCTTCCATATGATGGAACATTTCATCAGAAAAACCACTTGCCCAGTCTTCAGGGAGCACTACAACATCTGGTTTGGGCTCCCTTTGCATAGCTTCTTCAAACATACGGGTCACTTTTTCATAATTTTTTATCGCATCACAAAAGGCAATATCCGTTTGCAAAAGAGCAAAATTAGTCATGGTACTATCCTCCTTCAATCTGATTAATTTATTAGACTTAAGAAACGTAAAGTAAAGTTCTTATCAGCAAAAAGATAAAAGTTATTATAGTAATAATCCAGCCATTTGCAAGCATTGCTTTAATATTCTTCGATCTTGCTAATCCCATCTGTCCAACCATATCAACGGTGGGTGTTACAAAAAAAGTAATTTGACATGCAATTAATACGACCAATCCCCAAATACCCATAGTAATTCCCAATTGTTTAACCATAGGAAGAAATAGTTCATGAGTAATTTGAGCTTGTGCGACACCGGTTCCCGAAATTCCAAAAACGCCAATTGCTGCTGAAAGCATCAAGAACGCAGTTTGTCCTCCAATAGCAATTAGTGGCTGCATCAATTCTGCTATAGCATTAAAAGCACCTGACTTGCTAACATAATTTAAAAATGGGTCAAACAAAACGAACATAAAAAACATCCAAAACATCTTTGATCCACCCTGGATCATTGTATTTAAGGAATCCTTAAAGCTTAACCCACCTGTCAATCCAACGACAATAGACGCAGTCATCATGACTAGAATTGCATAAGATGCTCCTGCTTTTGCAATAAGACCATATATAACCATTATTGTCATTATTGAAAGAAAAGCCATTGTTGCGTTTTTGCATTTTTTATCTGGAATAAAATTAACGGCTTCTCGGTCTTCATCTTTATATGTTTCCGTTAACTCTGTTTTATTCTGAGTCTTGCATGCCATAACATAAGTAGAACCCCAAACTATAATTGCCAACGGAATTCCTGCATTAATCAAATAATCTCCATAAGAAAGGCCTGTCAATCCCATTATTGTAACAACCGGAGGGACAAACGGGCCAATATATAAACCTGTAGCTCCCGCTCCATGTAAAATTACACCTAAAGTTGAAGGTGTAATTCCAACACTTGCTACAATTGGGATAAGAATAGGAGCAATAATCGCATTAGATCCAGCTAACGTCCCTAAGAGAGCAACTAATAAAGTAGAAGTAATCATAGAAATTAAAATTGCCATTTTTTTACTTCTCAATTTAAAACGATTCACAACATTATATACAAGGTTATGTGCAACTTTAGTCTGTGAAAGCACTTCTGCCAATCCAGCTCCTAAAACAATGATAAATCCAATTAAAGCACAAAATGATGACAATGCCTTACTTATTGTAGAAGCAAACCCAAGTATTGATTCTCCGTTAAGGATTGCGCCTAGAATAACACATAACAAAACTGATACATTCATATCTTTTCCACGTAACATTAATATGATATACAACAACAACGGCAGGAATCCAAACAATGGGTGCAATCCAAAAATCATTATAAATCCCTCCTTGTATAACTTTTGCTAACATCACGCGTTTCGTATTCAAAAGAATTTCTCTAAAAAATAAAATTTATCCTAATCTATCCACATCCCTTCTCTTTAATATTTTGAGGACCTTTTTGCCGGCAGTAATGAGATTCTCAAAATACAATTAAAATCAAACATAGATATTCATTTCCAAGGCAATTTTATCTTGACGTTTCATTCGATCTAACGTCATATCTGTATTAACACTACCTAAAGTTGCTATAAAACAATTACATAACGTAATCGCACAAATAGGTGAAAAATGTTCACCATTTGGTGCAAGCAACACTTCATCGGCATTAATTGCAATTGGTGAAATCGCATTATCTGTAATTAAAATTATTGGCGCATTTTTCTTTTTAAAATATTCACAAATTTTAGCAGAAATTGATGTGTAACGCGCGTAAGAAATCATTATTAAACAATCTTCTTTTTGCACATTACTCAGCTCTGAAGGAAGCATTCCGACTGACAAAGAGATTAAATGAATATTGTCTTTCATTTGACCAAGCATAAATGCCAAATAATATGCAACAGTATACGAAGATCGTTGTCCTGCTATATAAATTGTCTTTGCTCTTTTTAATATATCTATAGATTTCTCAAATTCTATTTGTAATTCCGGTGTATAAAGTTGTTCTAACAATTTTATATTATTGGAAATGATACGAAAAATTTGATTCGAGTCTTTATTAAATTTCTCTGCGCCTTGAAACATACGTTTTAATTGAGAAAAAGGTACACGTTTTTCATTTTCTTGAATCGCTTTTTTTTGAAAATCAGAAAAACTACTATACCCTAAGATTCGTACAAATCTTGTAATTGTTGCCGGACTAACACCAGCTCCTTTACTCATATCTAAAATATTGGTATACATTATTAATGAGTAATTTTTAATGATATAAGAAGCTAATATTTTTTGGCTTTTAGAAAGCTTTTCATACATTTCTCTAATATTTTTTTTAATAGTTTGGTTTTCATCCATTTTGATTTTCCTAGTTTCTTTTAAAATATAAAATAATTTATATATTTTAAGTTGATTTATCTCGAGTATATCATTAGTAAAATATTTTTTTAACTTTATATGTATATTAAAAATTATTTTTCTTATTTTGTCATCTTTTTTACATTTTTTATCTATATCCCATTTAGTTTATTTATTGAAGGCGAATGCACCATCTAAATGCAACAAATAATTTTCTTAAACGAAATAATAGAGCCAGTGTTAGGTAACCGCAAAAACATCCGGTGTACAACATATAAAGCAACAGGCCCTGCCGACCAAAGCCGGCAGGGCCTGTTGCTTACTTGCATATATCCTGTACTTCTTCAGACCAGGGCATGAACTGTTGCAGCAGTTCCGGATGGATCCTGAAATCCATGTTGGGCAGCTTCTCGAACAGGTAGGTCAGATAAGTGTATGGCTCCAGGCCATTGGCCTTACAGGTCTCGATGATGCTGTAAATCGTGGCACGGGCTTCCGCTCCTTTGGGAGAAGCCCTGAATAACCAGTTTTTCCGGCCTATGGTGAAGTTTTGGATGGCCCGTTCACAGATATTGTTCGTCATGGCAGCTTCTCCATATTCCAGGTAGGCGCTCAACTGCTTCCTGTGGAGGAGAATATATTGGATAGCCTTGCCCAGCGGCGACTTCAGGCTCGGCTGTTCGTCCATTTTCGTTTCCAGCCACGCAAAGTAAGCCTCCAGCTTGCTTCTTTCAAGCCACAGACGTTCTTCTTTCCGCTTTTCTGGATCCAGTTCCGCCAGTTTCTTGTCTTCGGCAAAAATTTTCCCCAGTTTCTGGATAGCCTGGCCGCAGGTGGTCTGGGCAACCTCTTCCTTGGACATGTCGACTGGGATGGCTTTGACGAACTTCCTCCGGGCATGCACCCAGCACAGGGCATGGACTTTGCAGGAGACCTTCTCATATCCTGCATACCCATCAGTCTGCAGGATTCCCTGATACCCCTCCAGGAATTTCCTGGCGAACTCACCGCTCCTGCCCTGGCAGTACTGGTAGATCCGTACCTTTTTCAGTTGTTCATATTCCCCATTGGTATACACCCACATGAAGGACTTGGTGGTGTTTTTCCGGTTCTGTTCGTTCAGCACCTGGATCGGGGTCTCATCCGCATGGATCACTGCCTGTTTGAGCAGCTCTGCCTTCATGACACTGACCAGAGGAACCAGCCAGTCTTGGGAAGACCGGATGATCCAGTTGGCCATGGTTGCCCGGGAAAGTGGCAGGCCGATATTCTTCCATTTCTGTTCCTGACGGTGGAGCGGCACGGCCATCTGGTATTTCTGGACGATGACATGGGCTACGGCAGATGCTGTGGCCATGGAATTCTGCAGGACGCTGTGAGGCACTTGAGGCTTCTCAACCACAAAATGTTCCTGCTTCCGGCATTCCAGGCACTGGAAAGATTCCCGGTAGATGTCGATGATCTTGACCTGGGCAGGGATGAACTGCACTTCTGTGCGGATTTTCTCTTTGCCCATGGAGACCAGGGGACTGCCGCAGCGTTTGCAGATCCGTTCATCTTCCGGGAGAGTATACAGTTTTTCTTCATGGGGAAATTTTTCCAGCAGCTCGGCCCAATCCCGCTTCTGCTTCTTGCGCCGTTTGTGGGCCGGGGCTTCGATCTCAGGTTCCGGTGCCGATGGTTTTGCTTCCACTTCGGCCTCATTGAAGAGATTAAACTGGTCTGGCCAGATCTTTTCCGCCTGCCACAGAACAGAAAGAGGGCAAGCTGATGGGGATTCAGATGGAAATGGTCAGCCACCAGAGCAACCAGGCCCTCGATGGATTTCCGTATATCCGTGTATCCACAGGCCAGGTAGATATGGTCGGCAGTGATGTTGCGGATTAACACAAGAATACCTCTTTGAGGACCTGCAGCGTACGCTGCAAATCTGGCGCAGCAGTTCCCTCAGGGCTTTCAAGAGAAGCAGAACCCACGTGGACGACCATCTTCCCGCAGGAATGCTGTTGCTCCTGAGCCAGAGAGACGGGTGCAAATTGAGTAATACAGACGGGAGCCTGAGGATTGGCCAACAGCGCTTCCTCTCTCAGTTCCTTGATCCAGTAATACATCGCATGATGGCTCATCTGACGTGACCGACAGAACGCCTTGATGCAAAGGCCGCTTTCCTGTCGCTCCTTTAGAATCTGGCTCCAGTATTCCAGAGCCTTCTGATGTTTTATGCGTTGAAATTCACCCAAAACAAAACCACCTCCAGAAATGAGTGACACGAATAGCTCGAAAAAAACGACACGTTGCGCACCGTAGAGAAATTCGTTTTTTTCGTGCGATATTTTTAACATCCGTATTATCTCAAACTAAAGGTGGTAATTCCATACACCGGATTTTTTAGCGCTTACTGTAGCTGTACTACGATGAAGGTTTTACCGAGAACTTATTGATACATACCAAGGGAAAATGCTGCCGGGATATGGTCTTACATTATTATATGACAAGAGGTCTTGTAGACAAATAATATTTACAAGACCCCAATGTATATTACAGGACTTAAAATATCAATAAGTTTTAATCAAAGGTACTCCTAATTAAACGAATTTTAACAGCATTACAAAACTGCACCTAAAGATATTATGATTATGCTTCATTAAGTTTATTAAGAATCAAATCAATCACATTGCGATATTCCATAACCGCATCGGCCGGAATTAGAGATGGAATATCATCTGCGACCATCAATTTTAACCGTGCTTCAGTCGCCTTGGACATTGAAGCATCCAAGCCCATGTTCTCCAACGTAGAAACTACTTCTGTCATTTCGTGAGAACGGCGCTCGGCATGGATAACGGTACGATAAAGTACAGCATCTGCATATTCTGAAACGGTTTTGCCTTTAAACGTATTATCGATATTTTTCATATACTCGTCCAGCACTCCATACTTAGCCGCAGGAAGCATGGACTCCAAGAGCAACTGGGGCAATCCTTTACTGAAAACACTTTTAAACATTTTAATAGCTGAGGCGCCACCAGCAGGTGCATCAAGAGGATGTAAATTCATACCATAAGAACTAAATATGCTGTAAAATTTCTGTACGCCTTCTTGTACACCTGACATATACATTTTTGTTTTATGACCCTTTGCTGCAATAGATCCCATTACTGCAACATCGACAAAATACACTCCTCTTTCTCGATGGATTTCGTCCATGTTTTCTTTAGTCTTGGGAGAGGTAGCATTTAAATCCAGATAAACCTGCCCTTTCTTCAACTTTGGGATTACCCGCTTTGCAATACTCAGAGCACAGGATGCCGATGTATTATTAAAAATGAAATCTGCTCCTTCGTAAGCACTTTTCAGAGTATCTGTCAAGATAACACCAACTTCTTTTGCCCTGCGGCGAATTAATTCACCTTTTTTAGGATGGTCTCTATTTGCATCAAACGCAACCAAATTTTTTAAACCTTCAGCGGACCAGCCTTTCATGATATTATAGGCAGCTTCGCCAAAACCAATATATGCAATTTTCATAATATTCCTCCATGTAATTATAGTTTTCTCAGGCAGCAAGTTAATATTAAAATATCATTAACGTGTCAGTGTTTTAAATAAAATACATGAGGGTGCGGGAATAGATACGCGTTCCCCCGTAAAGGTCAATTCACCAGTCTTACTATTCACAGCATATACAGTGATATCCCCAGTTCCTGGAATCGCATCTCCTTCTTTTGTAATTGGATGATTCGATGGACATTGTCCAATATTCGCGCAATACAAATGTTGACCCTCTTCATCAAATGTAAAGAAACGTGGAATGCTTACATGATCCTTTGTCCAACCAATCGACTGCAACCGCCCATCTTCTAAAATATGAAATATTGCGATATTGTTCGCTCCTCGATTTGAAACGCCTAATAATGCTCCATTAGGATGTATCGCTATTTCTCCGGCCGCATTAAATAACCCAACAAACTCCGGTGGCACAGTTGGTAACATTTCAACTGGAGTAAGCACTCCGTTTTCATAATGGCATACAAGCACCATACCATAACGTTCCAAAAGTTGATATGCTACTGGTTTAGTCGGATGAAAAGCAATGTGCCGCGGGTAAGAACCCCCGTATGTATGTAACACACTGATATCTTCCACCTTATTTTCCTTTAGATTGTGGAAATATACATGAACAGAGTCCATCCCTCGACAAGGGACTGCAAAAAAGTGTTTTTGGATATCGTGCAGTACATGATGAGGTTGTGCAGCATGCTGAATACTGGTAATAGGTCCTAATTCCCCCTTCGGAGTAAAAGATGCAATTTGAGCACCAATAGACCCATCCTTATTCAAAGAAAATATTTGAACTGTTCCAGCAACGACATACAGATAACGATTACATACTTCACACGCAAGTCCTGCACCACTTTTTACACTATTAACGAAAGATAAACGCCCCGTTTCTTCATCAATAGCATAAGCATAGATTTCATGACCTTTACCTTGAACCCCATATAAAAACTTTTTATTTTCCGACATTGCCAGGTAGGAGGGATTAAATTGAGGTACTGTTTGGATCCTTTCAAATGAGCCGTTAGGCTCTTTCTTGAACACGCCTATTCCACCATCACCGTTTCCACCACGTTCTTTCATTGTGAAGCAGCCCACATACATTATAATTGCATTCTTCGCCATTTTTTTCATTCAGTGATTCTCCTTAGAATTCAGTTGCTGCTTTTTTGTGCGAGGAATTTATCAATATGCTGTCTTGTTGAGTTGCACATCCTCAAGACGTCTAAAGTCATGCTTTACCCCCATTTGAAACTTCCTCGTCATCGTCCTCAGCAAGTATATTTTTTTCACCACGAATATTTTTTTTAATGACAAAAATTAAACAAACGAAAGTCATAATCATAAAGAAGCACGAAATTGGTCTCGTAAAAAATGGTACGAAGCTTCCGCCGCCGGCACTCATTGCTCTTCCGTAATATGTTTCAAATAGACTACCAAGAATATTGCCCAGTACAAAAGGTGCAGTAGCAAACCCAAACTTTTTCAAGAAAAAAACAGCAATACCAAAGCCAACTACAAGCAACACATCAAATGTGCGGCTTTTATCTGCAAATGCACCGACCATACACAGCACAATAATCGCAGGATACATAAGATATTTTGGTAAATCGAGGACCTTCACAAAAAGTTTGATTCCTCGCCATTCCAAAAACAACATCAAAATATTTGCAATGATAAAAGAAGCAAACACACCATAAGCTAATGCACCATTTTTCTCAAAAATCAGAGGACCAGGAGTTACACCTTTAACAGTTAGAGCAGCAATTAGTAATGCTGTAGGAGTATTACCAGGAATACCCAGTGTAAGTGCCGGGATCATTGCCCCGCCTGTATTGGCATTGTTGGCAGTCTCAGATGCAATCAAGCCATCAATGATTCCTGTTCCAAATTTTTCAGGATATTTAGAACTACTCTGTGCCATTCCATACGACAACATACTGGACGTATTTGCCCCCAGTCCTGGAAGAATGCCAATACAAATCCCAATGACTGCACTGCGGACCATGTTTACGGTCTGACCCAAGAACTCCTTCATAGTTAGGCCAAATCCTTTCATTTTATAAGCAGCTTTTTTGGCTTTTGGTGTTGCGTCACCAGCAGATTTGATTATCTCCGCAATAGCAAAAATGCCAATAAGTATAACCGTAGTAGACATGCCAGACATCAAATATCTTGATCCCATATTGCAACGCATGACGCCACCGATTGGAGAAATTCCGATACAAGAAACAAAGAGTCCTGCCGCACCAGAAAGCAGTCCATTAATTAACGATTTACCAGCCAGGCTAGCGATTACGGTCAGACTCATGAAAATAACAGCACAATACTCAAAAGGAGAAAATTTTAGTGCGACCTGCGCAAGAGACGGGGCAATAAAAACTAACGCTACCGCACTTAGCATGCCTCCGATAAAAGAATACAAAACAGAAATACCAATCGCACGTCCAGCTTCACCCCGGTCTGCCATGGGCCCACCGTCAAAGACAGTAGTCAATGAAGCAGGCGTTCCAGGGATTTTCAATAGAACGGCACTTATACATCCACCAGAAATACCTCCAACATATAGACCAAGTAAAAGTGCAATGCCTTCTGCTGCTGGCATGCCAAAACTTAGCGGTAAGAACAGCACCATAGCCATTACTGCTGTCAAACCAGGGATAGAGCCAAAGATAATGCCAATTGCTGTACCAACCAAACTCCAAAACAAACAGCTTGGTGTTAATACAGAAAGAATACCCTCAATTACCATTTTGCTCTCCCTCCTCTCATATAAAATCAAGAACACCAGCCGGAAGCAATATGTCAAACAAATTGACAAAGATAAAGTAGATACCAATTGACATGATAAGAGAAACGCCTATCATTAGCCCCCAATTTTTCTTACCTTCTTTGAGGATAAACATCTGTATCATCATATAGACAAAAGTCGAAATAATGAATCCGATAGATTTCATGCAGCCTGCATATACTGCAATCAAGCCCATAGTAACTAGATTCTTTCTTGATACTTCAACGAAAATTCCATGTTTCCGCTTTTCAGTATCCGCTGGCATACGCAGACCTACAATCAGGCGAAGAATGCATAAACAAACCATCAGCCCTGAAAGTATTGTTGGCATCATATATGGGTGGAGTGTCAAATTTGTCTTCCCCAACTGTAAATAACAACTGAAAAAAACAATTCCTGAAATAATCAGAAAAATAATTGATGAAGTAATTTGTTGCATCTTAGTCAATTGTTATTTCCCCCCTAGGCGCTTACGGATTGCTTCTATTTCTGCCTCTTGAAACTTTTTATGCTCAGCTGAAGGTATAAAGGTAACATTACCTCCAAGCTTATTTATATCGGCAATGAATTCGGGATCTTTGGTAATCTCCTGTACCATATTTTCAAAATAAGTAGTTATATTAGCATTTATGCCCTTTGGGTAACGGAAGCCAAAGATGTACGGACTTTCAATCTTATGACCAGTCAAATTGGACAAACATGGAACTTCTGGATGTGCGTCCATAGGTTTAGCACCAAGACTACCGATGATATAAAAGTCACCATTTTTCACATAATCTGCCAATAACGAATAATTCGCATAGACCACATCAGTATGCCCTCCTAGGCAAGATGCAATTCTTTCCGTTGCAGAACCAGAACCTTCAACATATTTTAGAGAAATTCCAGCCGCATTCTCAAATTTACGAATAATATCCATACCGTTTGAATTGGTATTTACATTAATAGTTAACTTTTGGGGATTTGCTTTTGCATAAGTAATAAATTCTTCATAATTATGAATACCGGTACTCTTGTTGACAACAACAGTATACGAATTATCCGTTAATACACCGCAGCCAATGTCCACGTCTTTTAGATAAGACACAGGAGCATTACCAAGAGCTTCATTTACAAGGCAACCATCATGATTCCAAAGAAACGTATATCCATCAGGCGCAGCTGAAGAAACTGAAACAAGGGCATTGGCCCCTCCCGCTCCAGTTGTATTAGTGACAATGAAAGTTCCCCCGGTTTTTTTTGCCATATACTTTGCAATCGTACGTGCGTACATATCACTATCGCCACCAGCTGCATATCCAACAATAAAATTAACTGCTTTTTTAGGCCAATTGGACTTTGATGTTTGCCCTGTAGACTGTGTGTTCTTTCCAACGCAACCAGTGACACTGAGAAGCATTGCAGCTGCTACGAGTAATAATAATGCCTTTTTCATAAGCACGTATCTCCTTTCATTAACAGTTGTTTATTGATTCCCATGATTCTTACCAGCGTACCTTCTTAATATAAGCAACTCCAGCCTGCTCAGTTTTCTTTTCCCAGTTTGAGGAATGCTTATCAACATCAATTCCGTGCAAGTGATATGCTTCTAACTTTTTTTCTTCCTTCGCCAATTTTTCAAGTGCTTCCTCAATAACCAGTGGAGCGTCTTCCTTACGAATCACAACGATTCCATCCAAATCTCCGACCAGAATATCACCTGGCATAACAACCACACCACCGCAACATACCGGAACATTAATTTCACCGGGGCCATTCTTATAAGGACCTTGTGGGGTAATACCTGTAGCGTATACTGGCATATCCAGTTTCAGAATACCATCCAAATCCCGAAGTGCACCGTTTACGACGACGCCGGCAAGGCCTTTTTTTTCTGCATAAGTCATCATGATTTCACCTGCAAGACTGCGTTCATTACAGCCACCGCCATCAACCACCAATACATCACCTGGTTGCGCAATATCTAGTGCACGATGAAACATCATATTATCTCCTAAAGGTGCGTGTACTGTAATCGCAGTTCCCAGCATCGATTTATGATTGAGAGACCGTATTGTAGCATCCGTATTATACAAACGATTCATCATATCATTGATATTACTGCTAGGAATTCCACGAAACCGTTCAACAAGTGTTCTGTCAGGACGAACTACATCAAAAATACGAAAACCTATAATAGACATATATTTTCCCCCCTTAGTTATAAACCACAATTAGTAAAATTATATTCATTACTCGAGCGCTCATTTAAATTCTTGCAAAAACAATGCCAAAACTAGGTTGACTTTTTTCTCTTATTCTTACGTGCTTTTTCACACTTTACTGAAAAATAATTATTTTAATATCATATATGCATTTCATAATTGAAAAAATATGCAAATATGATATTTTGAAATTAGCATAATAAAGAACAACATCTGATGTAATTTAATATAACTGTCTCTCAAAAAGAAGCAATCAAATTTTAAGAAGATTAATAAATTTAATGTTTTTCTGCATCATGATTCACAATAGTTTGAGTTTAGCGAGGTGCCTCATATGGACCATTCAATTATTTTTATTACTTTAGCGTATCATCACTATTGCTTTACACATGATTTCTTTGAACATCATAAAACCCATATTCCTGTTTTCTTAGGTAACAACATCGAACATTGTAAAAAAAATTATCACTGATGAAATTCAAAAAGGCGCAAAAGTCGTAGTTACCTTCGATTACCTCGCTAATCTTCTTTCTGAATCTTTTTCTATTCCATTTACATTAGTTCGTCGTTCGCCTGCCGCTATTATTAAAATCATTATGAATGCCTTACAAACATTCGATAAAATTGCCCTTATATACCATAAAAAAGATAATAAAGAAACATTTTTCACACGTAGTATGAAAGAAGCTGCCAGCGTTTTCAATTATAAAAACATCGCAACTTTTGAATTCCATGAGTACTCTGATGTGATGTCAACATTGGAAAATATTAAGCAAACCGGGTATAAGGCCATTATAGGTCCCCATAAATTAAAGGAATTAGCAAAAAAAGCCGGTTTTTCATATTACACAGTTCCGTTGGCTGAACCCGATCTATTAGATGCGATTGAACAGGCAAAACAACAATTAAGGATATATAATCAACACATACAGAATGAAACACAAATGAATACCATTATCAACTTATCTGACCAAGGTATTATTGCATTAGATAGTAAAGGATGTATTCAAACTATTAACCATTCAGCAAGAAGAATTTTTTCTTTTTTTAGTCAGGACCCAATAGGAAAGCCCTATGAAACGACGCCATTAGCAAATATTAAAGTGATTAAGAAAATTCAAAGGAATCCAGTAGTTCAAAAAGATATCATTAAAGTTGAAGACGACTCCATTTTATGCACACTGACGCCACTTTTTGTTGGCAAAACTTTAAACAATATTATCATCTCTTGTGAATTGGCAGATCAAATCCAGAAGAAAGATATTAAAATGCGCAGTAGGCTTCTCTCCAATAAATGCCAAGCAAGCAAAACATTTCATTCAATCATCGGCCATGGAGACAAAATTTCACGTGCTGTAGCCATTGCGCGAAAATATGCATGTTATGATTCTACTGTCCTAATATCAGGGCAAAGCGGTTGCGGAAAAGAAATTTTTGCCCAAAGTATCCATAATGCCAGCAATCGAAAAGATAAGCCATTTGTTGTCATCAATTGTGCAGCATTACCAGAAAGTATTCTTGAAAGCTTACTGTTTGGTTATGAAGCCGGGACATTTACTGGAGCGAAAGCCAGTGGAAAAGCCGGCCTCTTTGAATTAGCACACGGCGGCACTGTATTTTTAGATGAAATCAGTGAAATGCCTCTTATGATGCAAAGCCGCTTTCTTCGCGTACTTCAAGAGCATGAAGTTATGCGCATTGGTAGTGACCAGCCAATTCCAATAGATATTCGTGTCATCGCAGCAACAAACCGCAATTTATGGAAAATGACACAAGACAAGACATTTCGGGAAGATTTATACTATCGAATCAATGTCCTGCTTTTAGAACTTCCTCCACTAGATCAGCGCAAAGAAGATATCGAAGAACTCTCTCGTTATTTTTTGAATGAAAGATCATCTCAGCTTCACATTCCACTTCCAGTGCTCACAAATGATGCGATTGATTTTCTAAAAACACAATCATACCACGGAAATATCAGACAACTAAACAACATTCTTGAAAGAGCAATGATTCTTGCCTCTTCTCCACGCATTGATGCAAATTTGCTAAGATCAATTTTTGACCGCAATAATGAATCAAGATGCTGCTTCCCTCTTCAAAATCGAGCAACGATTTCACCTCTACTGGAATCCACCTCTCGTAGTGAAAGTAATGCTATTAAAGTTGCCCTTGAAATGTTTTCAGGAAATCGTCAACAAGCCGCAGCTCATCTTGGGATTAGCGTATCTACTCTTTGGCGCAAGATGCAAAAATACAAGCTATACCATAAACATTAAAAATATCTTTATATTTGTGCTTCCCAGTATGTGTTAACAAGTTCTCGGTAAAGTCTTCATTGTAATATAACTATAAATATCTATTTTCAATAGCTAGTAGAAGAAAAGTATAGACAAGTTAATATTTTTATTTCATTATTTTGTGTTTCGTATCCAAAAAAAAGTATATTTCTCTCATTTTCCAGGAAAAGACCAGCTTTGGCTGCAGATAGAAAAATACAGGGCTGCCGCTGCTGCAGCAACCCTGTATTCCACCCTATCTGATGGTTCTTTCTTCTATGCTTTTTGCCTGATACGGCAGCTGTCCTCTCACGCCCGATGATTGGCCAGCTGGATGGCGTAGGAAATGGCGTTCTTCAGGCTCAATTCATTGGCTCCGCCATTGCCAGCATGGCCGAAGCCAGTGCCGTGGTCCACGCTGGCCCGGATGATGGGCAGGCCCAAGGTGATGTTTACCCCGGCCACGGCATCCCAGTGGCCCAGTTCATGGTTGTACACGAACCCTTTGACTTTCAAGGGGATATGGCCCTGGTCATGGTACATGCAGACCACGATGTCGTACCAGCCGCCCAGTGCTTTAGAAAAGACCGTATCCGGCGGAGTGGGTTTCTTATCGGGGATGCAGATGCCTTCCGCCATGGCTTCATCGATGGCCGGCTGGATCTCTTCGATTTCTTCCCGTCCGAAGAGCCCGCCTTCTCCACAGTGGGGGTTCAGACCAGCCACAGCCACCTTAGGCTGCTTGATGCCCAGGGCTTTGCAGCCGGCGTTGGCGATCCGGATGACTTCCAGCACCCGGGGCTTCTTCACCCGCTCGATGGCTTCCCGGAGGGAAACATGGGTGGATACATGGACCACCCGGAGATTCTCGTGGGCCAGCATCATGGTATAGTGTTCCGTATGGGTGTATTCCGCATAGATTTCCGTGTGGCCAGAATAATGGTGACCGGCCATGTTGATGGCTTCCTTGCTCAGGGCATTGGTCACCGTGGCGTCCACCTGTTTCTTCATGGCCAGATCGATGACTTTGATCACGTACTGGAAGGCGGCTTCCCCGCCCAGGGCACAGGCCCCGATGCCAAAAGGAGCCGGTTTCCCCTCTTTTACGTTGTGAGGGATCTGTTCCGGTTTCACCAGGCCCAGATCGATCAGATCGATGGTCCCGTACTGGAAAGCGGCTTCCTTCACATCCTGGATCGGATGCAGCTGGAGCTCGATCCCGGAGACTTTCCGGGCCACCTCCAGGGCATATTCCATGCAGGAAGCATCCCCCACTACCAGGGGACGGCAGGTTTCGTACAGTTTCGGGTCATGGAGTGCCTTGACAGTGATTTCAGGGCCATTGCCAAAGGGATCCCCCATGGTAATGGCTACAATCGGTTTGTTTTCCATTTGGTTTCCTCTTTTCTCTCAGTGAAGTTTTTCTAACAGCCGGAGCAGGACATCTGGCGTACCGAAGCCCCCAGATTTGGAAATCAGGGGCTGCTTTTTCCCCTGGATCCGCACATAGGACAGGACGGTCCCGGTGAACAGTTCCTGGACCGGTTCGATTTCACAGATCCCCATTTCCTGCATGAATCCCATCAGGACGTCTCCGCCTGTCACCATAAGGGTCGCTTCTACGTTCTTTTCCAGTAAAGATCGGAGGGCTTCTCCTATGGCAGCGGGGATCTGGCGCTGGACATCCTCCAGGGTCCCCCCCTGCCGCTTGGCATATTCTAAGGCCGTAAGGCGGCCGGGGATATCATTGGTGTCCAGGATGCACTTTTCGCCCCGTGCCAGGCAGTCCGCCCAGGCTTGTACCTGGCCCCGTCCCTTTTCTTCCGCCGTGAACCAGTGAGGGACCAGACATTCTTCCGGAGGAATGGGGAAATACTGGAAACGGCCGCTATTCACGGCCTCTTTGACCTGTTCCCGTGTGATGGGGTTCACGCTGCCGCAGGCCAGCAAGAAGGCACCGGGCAGCTCCAGTGTCTCAGCCGGTTTGCTGCGAAGGTCCATCAGTTCCGACAATACCGAAGCAAACCCGGCACAGCCGGCCAGGAGGAATAGTTTCCCCTTAGCCTGGAGTTCCCGGCTCCGCCGCAGGATATCCTCATCGGTTTCCGCATCATAGATCTGGATTCCCGGAAAATCTCCCGCCATTTCTTCTTTTTTCACAGATATCATGGGAAGTCCGCTGCCTTCTGAAAGGACATTAGCCACGCGGGAGCACAGGACTGGGTTGAACGGGTCATTCCTGAAAACGCTCTCTCCTACTGGAATTCCATCGATATAATGGGCTCCATTTTTGGTAGTCCTTTTTGTTTTAGGATATGCTGGGATGAAATGCAGCTGGTCCGCTCCGCTGGCTTCCAAGGCCGCTCCCAATTCCGCCCCTACATTGCCCCGGAGCGCCGAATCCGTTTTTTTGTAGATACAGGGGACTGCAAGCCCCACCGCCTGTTGGACAATATGCCGTACAAGGACCGCCGCATCTTCCTGGGCGATATGCCGAGATTCCGTATCCACCACCAGGACCTGGACGTCCGGATCCACCTGCCGCAGATCATAATGGGGATCCAGGACCACCCGGGTGCTGGCCCCGGCTGTCACAAACTGGATGCCCGTATCTAAAGCGCCGGTAAGGTCATCCGCCAAAATCAATAACTCCATGGTCATCTCCTCTTTCTTTGTTCTTTACCGTTCTCTTCTTCCTATTTTAAAGTTTTTCCCTCTAATACGCAAACAGAAAAAGGGCTGCTGCACAGGCAACAGCCCTTTGACTCGTCCTTACTTGTAATTTTCCGGATGGGCCTGCATCTCTTTCTTATGCAGGAAGGTAACCAGTAGCGGACACAGGATCGCGGTGGTGATGATGGCCGCGGAGACCTGCACCGTAGCCGCATCGCTCAAGGCCTTGGAAATGACCCCAGCAGCAGCCACGGCTGCCGGCGTACTGGCTGCATTTCCGGCGGTGGTGCCGATGGCGGCGCCCACTTCCGGATGTTTGTACTTCATCACTTTATACAGCAGATAACCGGCAATCCCTGTAGTCGCAGTAGAAGCCACACCCAGCAGGATCCCGGAAGGACCTGCGCTTACGATGGAAGTCAGGGTCAGCCCGGCCCCCAGAGGGAAAGCAAAGAAAGGGATCAGCAGGGTCGTACCCGGTTCACAGAACTTCTTAATTTCCGGATCCAGGTTCCCCAAGATACAGCCTACGATGATGGGGATGATGCAGCCGATCAGGACTTCGATGGGAACTCCGTATCCAGCAGCCCCCAGGGCCAGCAGGGTGAAGAAGGGACCATCGTTGATGGACAGGACGGAAACCGCTCCCACGTCCGTAGCATCCCCATATTCCCCAGCCAGAGCCGCATACAGGCCCCCGTTGGAGTTGGCAATAGCGGCAATGACGGCAATAGGAGCCAAACCGAAGATTCCCGCTTCCCCGAAGGTATAGCTGATGACGATCCCGATCAGCATCCCCACCAGGACTTTTACCGCCGTAAGCAGGACCCCTTTGGTCAGGGTGGTCCCGGCCTGTTTCACATCAATGGTCGTCCCGTTGCAAAACAGGAAAGCGGCCAGGATCGGCATAGCTCCCGTTTTCCAGAGATGGGTAGTAAAGGTGCCTTTGAAAATGACCCAGAACTGCGGAGCCAGGGTATTGACCAGTGCCCCCAACAGCAGGGGGACGATCATCAGGCCTCCAGGACATTTTTTCACTGTCTGCAAAATTTTCATGATTGCCTCCTAAAAGCCCGGTCTGTTCCCGATCAGAATGTACCGGAGACTTTGTAAATGCCGAATTCCCGATGACCCAGAGCTTCTGCTTTGGTGAATTTCCCATTGCAGACTTCCACCAGCAGCTGGAAAGTCTCTTCGCCCAGGTCTTTGATGGTAGCCCCTTCCGTGATGATCTTGCCGGCATTCACGTCGATGTTGTCCGGCATATTGTTGAAGGTATCCGTATTCCCCGTGATCTTGATCACAGGAGCGATGGGGCTGCCGGTGGGCGTCCCACGGCCGGTAGAGAATACGATGGCCGTCGCCCCGCCGGCGACCATGCCGGTGATGGAATCGATGTCCTGGCCGGGAGTATCCATGAAATACAGGCCTTTTTTATCCAGAGGCAGCAATTCGGAATATTCCAGGGCCCCCTGGAACGGGGCCGTGTTCCCAGCTTTGTACATGCAGCCCAGGGATTTTTCTTCGATGGTGGACAGGCCGCCGGCCTTGTTCCCCGGAGTGGGCTGGCCGGTACGCAGGTCTTCGCCCAGTTTCAGGGCCCGTTCTTCCACATTGTGGACCATGGTCAGGAATTTTTCCCGCTGGGCCGGATCGCCGAACCGTTCAGCCAGGATATGTTCTGCCCCGATGACTTCGGTGGTTTCGCTGAGGATGCTGCTGCCGCCCAGGGAGACCAGTTTATCCGACACATACCCGATGGTGGGGTTGGAGGCCAGGCCGCTGGTGGGGTCGGACCCGCCGCATTCCATGCCCAGGACGATTTCACTGATATCCCCTTCCGTTCGGACTTCTGTAGACAGTTTGGCTGCCATGGCACAGGCGATTTCTCCGCCTCTGGCAATGGCTTTCAGGGTGCCGCCGCAGCCCTGGATGGTGATGGCTTCCACCGGTTTCCCGGTCACAGCGATCCGCTTGGCCAGTTCATTGGCCTGTATCCCGTCGCAGCCCAGTCCTACCACCAGGACAGCCCCTACGTTGGCGTTCTTCCCGAAGCCTTCCAGGGTCCGTTCCGTCTGTTCCTGGTCCGAACCGATCTGGCAGCAGCCATGCTGGTTGGGTACCGCAATAGCACCTGGTACCTGAGCTGCAATCTTTTCAGCGGTATCCGTTGCACACACAGAAGTGGGCAGAATCAGCAGATGGTTCCGTACGCCAAAAGTTCCATTTTCCCGTCTGTATCCTAAAATTTTCATGTTCGTCCCTCCTGTATGCCTTACGCCTTCAAATCCCCACGGCCGCGGGTGCTCGCCAGATTGTGCACATGGACATAGTCGCCAGGATGCAGGTCTTCCAGAGCTTCCCCGATGATCTGCCCATATTTATAGCAGTAGCCCCCTTTGGGGATATCCTCCACTGCCATCTTGTGGAACTTAGGGATATCGCTGGAAGCGATATGGGTTTTCCCTTCAAATTCGATTTTCTCGCCCTTTTTGATGGGACGCAGACAAGTCACCAAATTATCCTTGCTGTTTACATGAATGACCGCATTCATCTTTTATCCTCCTCCGGCATTTTCCATGCCCCCTTAAGATGGTCTTATTGTATCCAATATCCAGTCTCCCGCCAACACTGTTTTTTCTGATAATTGTTTATATCTGAAACGTTTTTATATTTTATTATTTTATTGTAATTTTTTATATAAATTGTTACAATATTGAACAGGAGTGTGATGGTATGAATCGGAAATTCAAGATTTTAGCGGTGGCTCCTTATGAAAGCCTGAAGGAAGTCCTGCTCCAGACAGCCAAAGAATATCCCCAACTGGATGTGACCGTAGAAGTTGGCCCCATCTACGAAGGACTGAAAAAGCTCCAGAAATATGACCTGAGCCAGTTCGATGCAGTCCTTTCCCGGGGCGGGACCAAAATGGAGATCGAAAAACACACCAACCTGCCGGTCTTCGAGATCCCCATTTCTTATTTCGACCTGCTGAACATCATCAAACTGGTGGAACACTACCAAGGGAAGATTGCCATCCTGACCTATGAGAGCATTGCCAATGCCGCCCGGGTCCTGTGCGATCTGCTCCATTTCCCCTACAATATCTTCATCATCAATGCCTGGCATAATGCCAAAGAAAAGGTGCTGCAGCTGAAAGAGCAGGGCTACACCCTGATCATCGGGGATGCAGTTTCCGTGATCCAAGCGGAAAAGCTGGGGATCCAGAGCATCCTGCTCACATCCAGTGCCGACAGTGTACGGGAAGCCTTCAGCCACATCTGCAAAGTCTGTTCTTATATCGAAGCTTTCCAGGTGGATGCCCATCTGCTGCACCAGTACTGTCAGGGCCGGCAGGAAGGCATCCTGTATTTCGATCATCGAGGCAAACTCCTGTATAAGGACAGCCATACGGCTCCTCCTATAGAAGGGTTCTGCACCCACCTGATCCCCTCATTGAAAAAAGAAGAACGGCTCGTCACCCAGAAACAGTGGCAGAATGAACTTTGGGAAATCCAGGGGAACCGATTCCAGGTCCGCCAGCTTCCCTATTATTTTTTCAGCATGAAACGCCTGTCCTCTCTGACAGCCGGCCGACAGGCTCCTCCTTATCTTTCCTTCTTGGAACCTTCATCCCCCCGCTCCCTGCCCCAGCAGCTGCCCAATATCCTCCAGCTCCTTTCTCCCAGCGCCTGGAAACGGACCCTGCAGCTGGTTTCCAATGGTTTCAACTGCTGCTTCATCGGAGAAACCGGGACGGACAGCAACAGCCTGGTCCGCACCCTCCACGAAAAAAGCGCTCCCGCCACAGCGCCTTTGTACTCCATCAATGTCCTGCTGCTGAAAGAAAATGATATCCGGAAATTCTGCACCGATTCCCACTCTCCGCTGTTCCTCCCCCATGCTTCCCTTTTTTTCAGGAATCTGGCCCAGCTGGATGACGGCCGTTTCCAATATCTGCTAGACGAGCTCAGCATCGCCTCCTACGAAAGCACAGCCCAGTTGTATTTTTCCCTGGAAGGGAACCCTGGAGAAGATAGCCTGGAACCGCGCCATCAAGAGCTGCTGGAACGGTTCCAGCTCCATACGGTCCTGCTCCCCTCTCTGCGGAATAAAGGAGACCAGATCCTGAATTATGCTCTGCTGTATATCCAGTCCCACAATCATATGAAAGATACCCATATCGCCGGCATGGAACCGGAAGCCATCACTCTCCTGTGCCAATATGACTGGCCGCTGAACCTGAAACAGCTCCAGAGGGTACTGCAGAAGGCGGTGCTCGCCACCGACGCGCCCTGGATCACAGCCCGGACCATCCGCCTGGCCCTCCAGGAAGAACAGCGCTCCCTGCTGCAGTTTCCCCGCCCCCAGCTGGATCTGGACCAGCCCCTCCATCAGATCATCCAGCAGGTGGTGGGAAAGGTCCTCCAGGAGGAAAACAACAACCAGACGAAAGCGGCCCGACGGCTGGGCATCAGCCGGACGACCCTGTGGCGGCTGCTGAAAGGGAAATAAAAATTGTTTCATCTGGCTCATTTTACGGTTCATTCATTAAATTTATGAAAGATGATTCAATCAACCATTGACTTGTTCGCCATACTTTGTATAATAAATTTAAAAATATTTCACATCGTTTTTATATACTTTTGAAGTATGGCAAACGAGACAGGGGGAGCACATCATGAATCTCAAAAAATCCATCGTCACCGCATTATCCGTGATCCTGGCAGCAGGTCTCACCAGCGGATGCGGCAGCAGCAACAGCGCCACCAAAGGAACCAAACAGGGAGCCCTGGCCCGGATCAAAGCGGCCGGAGAGATCAAGATCGCCACGGAAGGGACCTATGCGCCTTTCACCTACCATGATAAAGATGGGAAACTCACCGGGTTCGACATCGAAATCGGGGAAGCCGTAGCCAAGAAGCTGGGCGTGAAGCCCGTCTTCGTGGAAACGAAATGGGATTCCGTCGTAGCCGGACTGGATGCGGGCCGTTTCGATACGGTGACCAACCAGATGGCGATTACGGAAGAACGGAAAAAGAAGTTCGACTTCAGCAAGCCCTATATCTACATCCACGAAGTCCTGATCACCCGGAAGGACAATGATACCCTGAAATCCTTCAAAGATCTGAAAGGCCAGAAGGTGGCCCAGGTCCTGGGCAGCAATCTGGGGAAGAAAGCGGAACAGTACGGCGGCACCCTGGTAGGCGTGGATGGATTCCCCCAATCCGTTGATCTGGTCCTGGCCGGCCGGGCGGTAGGCACCGTGAATACGGATGTGGTACTGGCTGACTATCTGAAACAGAAACCGGATACGCCGCTGAAGACGGTGGACAAAGTAGAAAAAGCCGTGACCTGCGGGATTCCGGTGAAAAAGGGCAATGAAGACCTGATGAAAGCCATCGACCAAGCCCTGGATGAACTGCGGAAAGATGGCACCCTCACCAAGATATCCATGAAATATTTCGGAAAAGATGTAACTGTGGACAAATAATCGAAACGAAACAGGATGATGAACTATGATATCAGATTCTCTTGCTGAACTATTGATCCAATCCATACCGGGACTATTGATCCCCGGTCTGACGGTCACAATTCCATTGACCCTGGTCTCTTTCGGACTGGGACTGATCCTGGCACTTTTTACCGCCCTGGTACAAATTGCCAGGGTCCCTGTTTTACGGCAGATTGCCCGCTTTTACGTCTGGATCATCCGGGGTACGCCGCTGTTGGTCCAGCTGTACATCATCTTCTACGGGCTTCCCAGCCTCAACATCAAGATCGATGCCATCCCTTCGGCCATCATCGCCTTCACCCTCAGCGTAGGGGCCTACACCTCGGAAACCCTCCGGGCCGCGATCCTTTCCGTCCCCCAGGGCCAGCTGGAAGCCGGTTACTGCGTAGGAATGACCTTTTCCCAGACCATGCGACGGATCATCATTCCCCAAGCATTTAAAACGGCCTTTCCTCCTCTTTTTAATTCCTTCATCGGCCTGACCAAGGATACGTCCCTGGCGGCCAATGTGACGGTGCTGGAGATGTTCATGGCCGCCCAGCGGATCGCCGCCCGCACCTATGAACCTTTTGCCCTGTACTGCGAAGTGGGTGTGATCTACCTGCTCTTCTGCACAGTACTGTCCAAGATCCAGGATATCGGCGAACGGAAACTGGAACATATGCAGTAAACGGAGGAAATCATATCATGCTGAAAATCGATCATATCCATAAGGCATTCGGGGACAACCAGGTGCTGAAGGGCGTCAGCCTGGAAGTTGATAAGGGGGACGTGGTCTGCATCATCGGTCCTTCAGGCAGCGGAAAGACAACCCTGCTTCGGTGCATCAATTTCCTGGAATCCGCTGACCAGGGAACCATGCAGTTCAACGACAAGACCCTGGACCTCCATAAGGTGACCAAGCAGGAAATCCGGGAGGTCCGCTTCCACACTGGCTTCGTTTTCCAGAATTACAATCTGTTCCGGAATAAGACAGCCCTGGAAAATGTAACGGAAGGACTGATCATCGCCCGGGGCATAGCCAAGGACGAAGCGGAAAAAATCGGCCGGGAAACCCTGGATAAAGTAGGACTTTCCGGCCGTTACGACTATTATCCCAAGCAGCTTTCCGGAGGCCAGCAGCAGCGAGTGGGCATTGCCCGAGCCATCGCTGCCAACCCGGAAGTGATCTTCTTCGATGAACCCACGTCCGCCCTTGACCCGGAACTGATCGACGAAGTGCTGGCCGTGATGAAACAGCTGGCCCGGGAAGGGACCACCATGGTGGTGGTCACCCACGAAATGAGTTTCGCCCATGATGTAGCCAATAAGGTCATCTTCATGGAACACGGGTCCATCGTAGAACAGGGGACTCCGGAGGAAGTATTCTACCACGCCCGGGAAGAGCGGACGAAACAGTTCCTGCGCCGGATCACCCATGGACAGAATCTGTAAAAGGAAAGAGGCTTTGCCATGAGCACGGAAAATGCATCCATCCTGCCCTTATTCACCTGGTTCCACCAGCATCCAGAAGTGGGCCACACAGAATTCGCCACTACCCAAAAAATCAAGGAAACTTTGGAAGAGATGGGGCTGGACCCCCAGCCTCTGGGCAGTCTTCCTACCGGGACTTTTGCCCTGATCAAAGGCAGCCATCCAGGAAAGACCCTCCTGCTCCGGTCCGATATCGATGCCCTGCCGGTAACGGAAAAAGCAGATGTGGACTATCCTTCCCTGAACCCGGGAAAAATGCACGCCTGCGGCCATGACATCCACATGACCACAGTCCTCACGGCGGCCCGGATCCTAACAGAACGGAAAGACCAGCTCCATGGGACCGTTTTCCTGGCATTCCAGCCGGCGGAAGAAGTAGCCGGCGGGGCGGTAGAACTGCTGGACCAGGGTGTGACCAAGGGCTGTACGGAATTCGTCGGGCTCCATTCGGAACCCCTGCTGCCAGTGGGGACCCTGGGCATCACCGCCGGCTGCGTCATGGCATCCACGGATACTTTCCGGATCACCCTGACGGGAACCGGGACCCATGCGGCCGCCCCCCATCTGGGCAACAATCCCATCCCCGTCCTCTTTGGCCTGGGCCGGGAACTGATGCTCTTTGCCGGCCAAAAAGTCAGCCCGGTGCACAATTATGTGCTCAGCATCACCCATGTAGAAGCCGGGGAAGCCTGGAATGTCATCCCGGATACCGCCATGCTGGAAGGCACCATCCGCTGTGAATATCCGGAAGACCGGGAAACCTTGCGCAAGGCCCTGTACCGGCTGGTAGGATCCTATGCAGAGGCACACCAGGTCCAGGCAGACATTTACTGGCATGACGGAGCCCCTGCCGTCCTGAACGATGAAGAACTGGTCCGCCCTGCCGCAGAACTGGCCCAAAAAGAAGGCCTCCAGGTCAAAGCCCTGGAAATGGCCATGACCGGAGACGATTTTTCCCGGTATAAAGAATATGCCCTGCAATGCCAGGCCACGGATCCCGACCTCCAGCCAGCGGGAAAGCCCCTGGCTCTCTACGTGAAAGTAGGCACCGGCTTGGGTGCCCCCCTCCACAACAGCCATTTCAAAGCAGACCCCGCAGCCATCGAGCCAGCCGCCCGGTTCCTGGCAGATTTCATCACGGAACGGCTGAGCGGGGAGTAAAAAAATCATTTCCCCATAGTTCCTGGTCATAAAAGATATCCAGGCTGGTCCTGGTTACAGAAAAGAGGCTGTCCAAGCTGCCGATCATTGCGGATCGCAGCCTGGACAGCCTCTTTGGGTTTTACTCAGTACGATTCTCTGTGCGTTCCCCGGTTGCCAAGACATTTTCCAAATTCCGTTTATAACTCTGGTGGATGTGCCGTTTCATGGCACTGCGGGCCAAGGCAGGGCTTCTTTTCTGCAGAGCCGCCAGGATCCTTCCGTGCTCATGGAATACTTGCTTGGCTACTTGCGATGTCTTGAAAGCCCCCTGGGTCTCTATGCGCAAAAAATTCTCCCGCAGTTTCACATTCATCTGCATCAGCCAGCTGTTTCCAGTTGCCTGGAAGATCAACTGATGGAAGGCATAATCCAGTCTGTACATTTCCCGGGAATCACGATGTTTTTCTTCATCCATCATCTCCTGCTGGATTTTCTCCAATTCCTGGAGCTGTTCGTCAGTGATCCGCTCGGCAGCCAGCTCGGCCCCGAACATTTCGATTTCTCGGCGCATTTCTGCGATGTCCAACGCTTCCTGCCGAGTCAGTTCCAGCACCTGGAACCCCCGCCCCCGCACGAACCGGATATAGCCTTCATTCTGCAGTTCGATCAGGGCTTCCCGGACCGGCGTGCGGCTGATATGGAGTTCACTGCACAAAGTTTCCTGGGAATAAACCGTATTGATCTGCAGCCTTCTATATAAAATTGCATCTTTGATCAAACGATACGCCTGATCTTTCAAGGTAACCGTCTGTAACGGCCCGTGGTTCAACAGTCGCAATTTTGACGTCCTCTCTACTTCTGGATTTTCACACCATCTTCTGCCTTTCATTGTATACCAAATCCGTTCTTTCTTCCAAGCAAAAAAGTCGTGATAAGATTTTGATACACAAAGTGGGACCATTGCCTTAGCAATAGCCCCACAAGTTTTATAAGCTGGATGGAATCACCCGAAAATACGAGGCAGGAACAGGGTCAATTCCGGGATATAGGTGACCATTAAAAGCACCACCAGCAGGACTCCCAGCATGGGGATCAGATCATGCATCTGATCCTTCAGGGAAATCTTTGCAATAGACCCAGAAACGAACAGGCAGACACCTAGAGGCGGCGTGCACATCCCAATGGTCAGGTTCACTGCAATGATCATCCCAAAATGGATCAGGTCGATCCCCATGGCTTTTACCAGAGGGATGAACAGAGGAGCGAAAATAACGATGGCGCTGGTGGTATCGATGAAGGTCCCGGCAATCAGCAGGATCACATTGATGATCAAGAGCAGTACGTATTTGTTGTGGACGGCTTGCTGCAGGAAGGCCGTCACACTCTGAGGCACCTGGTTCACTGTGATGACCCAAGTGAACAGGGAGGCACAGGCGACCACGACCAGGACCTGTCCACTGCTCTTGGCACTGTTGACCAAAGCTTCCCAAAAGGTCTTCCAATCCATTTCATGATAGATGAATGCGCTGACTACCAGGGAATAGAATACGGCCACTGCCCCGGATTCCGTAGGGGTAAAGATTCCGCTCATGATCCCGCCGATGATGATAATCGGCATGAAGAGAGCCAATACCGTATCTTTCCCGGTGGAAAGGATTTCATGGAAAGAAGCGGCCTTCTCCCGTCCTACATAATGTCTCTTCTTCCCAATGATGTAGCAGTAGATCATCAGACCGATGCCCATCAGGATGCCAGGAATGATCCCGCCGATGAACAGGGCCCCCACACTCACATTGGCCAGAGTCCCATAGACCAGCAGAGGAATCGAAGGCGGGATGATAGGCCCGATGGAACCGCCGCAAGCCAAGAGCGGTGCACTGAAGGTATAATCATATCCCTTTTCCTTCATCAGAGGGATCATGATGCCCCCGATGGCAGCTGTTGCTGCAATGGCAGAACCGGTAATGGCAGCAAAGAACATACAGGCCAGGATACTGACCATAGCCAAGCCACTGGGGAAATGGCCCAGTAGAGTATCTGCGAAATCCACCAGGCGCTTAGACATCCCGCCCCGGAACATCAGTTCTCCGGAAAGCATGAACAAGGGGATAGCGATGAGGGCAATGCTGTCGACCCCGCCGAACATCCGCTGGATCACGATCAGCAGGTTGAAATCCTGGTAGGACAGGGCCCCCAGGGAAACCAGCCCCAAAGCAAACGAAATGGGGACTCCCAATAAGAACAGCAGAAATAGACACAGAATGATTTGCATGTTTTGTCCCCCTTCCTATAAGGTCTGCAGATCCTTGATCTGCTGCAGGATATTTTCAACCACATAAAATGCCATGCAGACTGCTGCCAGCGGGATTCCCAAGTAATAGTAGGTCATGGGCAGCATCAGATAGGAAGTGGTCTGGATGGATCCCAGCTGAGCAAAGGTAAAGCCGAATGTCACCAAGAAACAGAAGAATCCCAGCAGGACAATGTTGATGATGATTTCGCAGATTTTGCGGGTTTTGGGCTGCAGGGCACTTAGCAGTACATCCACATTCAGGTGGGAATTATCCCTTACACAATAGGCGGCCCCAAAATAAATCATATACGTAAAGGCCAGGCGGATCACATCCTGGGACCAGGGAAGAGGCGACTTCAACAGATATCGGAAGATGACCGCCAAAAAAGTGACTCCAAAGATCACACCGGAAGTCAGGCCTAAGATCAGCCGGATCAGGCTGGTGATGCCTCGATCGATGCTTTTGATTACCGTCATTTTACAACCCTCCTCAGGATTTCGGCATATCTGCAATGGCTTTTTTGACCAGTTCCACCAGTTCCGGTTTCACCAGTTTCGCAACGGCAGGCTCCCGATACAGATCTTTTGTCGCCTCTTTGAAGGAATCGATATCCACTTCATCGACCTCCATGCCTTTGGCTTTCATATCCTCCAGCATCTTGGCTTCTTTCCCGTTGATATCGGCCCGCTGGGCATCCCGGGCATAGATGGCCGCCTCGTCGACGGCCTTCTGGTATTCCGGCGGCAGGCTGTCATAAAACTGTTTATTGATCAGCGCACTGCCGGCTGCATAGGTATGGCCGTCCAGGCTCATATATTTCTGTACTTCATAGAACTTGGAACTGGCAACGGAAGCGATGGGGTTTTCTTCCCCGTCCACCATACCCTGCTGCAGCGCCGTATACAACTCAGCAAAAGGAACTGGCGTAGCCGTTGCCTGCAAGTCATTCATCAGAGCAAACCAGACAGGAGCTTCCTGGACCCGGATCTTCATGCCTTTCATATCGGACGCTTTCTTGATGGGCCGGGTATTGTTGGTGAAATGGCGGAAGCCCAGTTCTGCAAAGGCCAGATGCTTAGCCCCTTTGGCTTCGAATTTGGGTTCCAGATAATCCTGGAGGGTATGATCCAGGACGTAATACGCTTCTTTCTTGTTAGCGAACAGATAAGGGATGGAAAGGATCTGGGTTTCTGGTACCCAGGACGGCAGCGTACCATCCGACGTGACACAGCACATTTCGATGGTTCCCATCAAGGTCGATTCGGCCATTTCCCGTTCATTGCCCAGGGCATTGTTGGGGTAGATTTCCACTTGGACCTTGCCGTTGGTCAGTTCTTCCACTTTCTGTTTGAAATACTTTCCATAGACCGTGTACTGATGTTCATTGTTGCCCGTAGACCCAAATTTGATCTTGTAGACCCCGTTCTTATCGGGACCCTTCTTGGCACCGCTGCAGCCAGCGGTCAAAAGAAGCCCCAGGGACAGGAGGAGCGCTCCCGCCATCTTTAATTTTTTCCCCAACATCACCGTTCCTCCTCTCCAATCTCATGGACAGAATACTGGAATGAAAGCGTTCTGTTTAAAACCGGATCCACCATCTCCCCTCTGAATTGTGTCCCAAAGACAAATCCGTTTTTCACAGGAACCGTCCCGGAGAAGATTACGCTCCGTTCTACGGCCCCCACCCGTTTATGGAGTTCTCCCAGGATGGTATCCACCGGCAGGATATCTTTCAGTCCCCCATCCTGGTACATTTCTTCTTTGCCATCCACCACCTGATAGGAATGCAGCAGAATCTGGTCCCAATGGTCTTTCACGTCTTCATAATCCCAGACCAGCCCGCAGATGGGTTTGGGGCAGACCTGTTTTGCTTTCGGTACGCTTTCCCCTTCCAGCTTCCGGTCCGTGTGATCGCTGCCCAATCCGATATAGATCTTATCCCCCTGGGTCACAATGACATATTCCACTTCCCCGCAGGTATCATGGCCCACAAAGTGGATGTCCAGATCTTTGGTCAGCAGCATATTGGACATTTGGAAGATAGTCGGGATCATTTTCGGTGCAGGGACCCCGAATCTTTCTTTCAGTTCCTGGATATGCTCCATGGTCTTGGCCGTATTCCGGCCGGAATATCCGATAGCGAACAGTTCATCATAAACGATGTCCAGATCCTTCAGTTCCCCATTTTTCACCAGTTGAAAACGTACCGTAGACATATATTTTGGCCTCCTTAAAATTTTTTATACAGATCCGGTCTCCGGTCCCGGAATACATTGATGGATGAACGGATTTCCTGCAGTTTGCTGAAGTCGATCTCTCCCGTAAAGATTTCTTCCTGGGTCCCCCCCTGCTTGATGGTTTCGCCCCAAGGATCAAGGATGACAGAGCGGCCGCCGTAGACCGTTTTTCCAGCTGTTCCGCAGGAATTGCAGGCCGCCACGAACAGCTGATTCTCCACTGCCCGAGCAGCCGTCAGGAGCTGCCAGTGGAAGCTGCGCACAGCTGGCCATTGGGCACAGATGAAGAGGATCTCGATATCTTTCAGAGCCAGTGCCCGTGCCAGTTCCGGGAAACGGATATCATAGCAGATGATGATCCCGCATTTGTGTCCATCTAATTCAAAGGTACAGAGATGGTCCCCCTTTTGATAGTAGGCATCTTCCTGCATAGGCGTAAAAACATGGATCTTATCATATTCCCCCACGCAAGAACCGGTCCTATCAAAGATGAAGGCAGAATTATACACTTTTCCGTCTTTTACATTCGATACAGAACCGGCAACAATATTCGTATGGAGTTCTTTGGCCAGATTCCCGATCCGTTCCTTCGTTTCCTTTCCTTCTTGATCACAGAGCTCCGCCAGATTTTCCACAGGGAAAAAGCCTGTATTCCAGGTCTCCGGCAGCACAATGACATCCGGCTGTTCTTCAGTCGCTTTGCGGATGAGTTCTTCTGCATGGAGGAAATTGGCTTTGGGATCTGCAAATTTCATATCCATCTGAACAATCGACGTTTTCACTTTCCTTTTCAGCTCCTTTTAAAGATGTGATATGTAATATATTACTTTCTTTCTCACAATAATAGGATATCAAGAAAAGATTTTCCCGTCAATCCCCATTTTATCTGTTCTTTTTTCTTTATTTATGAATGTACGATTTGTTACACGAGTCTTTCTTCCCTTGATTTTCCATGGATTTCACATAGATATTCCCTTATTTTTCTCTCTACGTCTTTATTTTTCATGTTTTATTTTATGAATATTTATGTTTAAATTTATATAATAGTTCGTATTTATTGTGTATCCAATCCTTCACAGAGTCCTGGATACAACGGCTTTTTTCCCGGATATCTTACCGGAGATCAATCCATGGGTATTGTAATCTTCCATCCCGATAGGTATACTGAAAACAGTATTCGAATACAAATCCCTTAGAAACAGTGAGGTGGTACTATGCTGGTCATCAAACAGGCCCGATTGTATGCTCCTGAGCCGAAAGGCATCCAGGATATCCTGGTGGAAGGCGGTAAAATCGTCCGGATCTCTCCTTCCATCAATGAATATGATGGGATTGGAGAAGTGGAAAAATTGCAGCTGGATGGCCGCCGGCTGGCCCCCGGGTATATCGACTGCCATGAGCACATTACCGGCGGAGGCGGGGAACAGGGTCCCCGGACACGGGTGCCGGAAGCCCAGCTGAGCACGATCTTCCGATGCGGGGTCACAACGGTCCTGGGGCTTTTAGGAACGGATGGGATCACCCGGAGCCTGGAAAATCTCCAGGCAAAATGCCAGGCGCTGAATGAAGAAGGCCTGTCCTGCTATATGCTGACCGGGTCCTATGCCTATCCTAGTCCCACGCTCACCGGGGATGTGGAACGGGACATCATGCTGATCCACGAAGTGATCGGAGTGAAAGTGGCCATGTCGGATCACCGCAGCTCCCATATCACCGGGGAAGAACTGATCCGCCTGGGCACCCTGGCCCGGCGGGGCGGCATGCTGGCGGGCTGCGCCGGTTTGGTCACCATCCATACCGGAAGCGGCAAAGCAGGCCTGGGCCCCATCTTCTATGCCCTGGAAAAAAGTGACCTGCCCCCCTCCACCTTCCTGCCCACCCATATAGGCCGGAATGATGATCTGTTCTCCCAGGCCCTTACTTATGCCAAGATGGGAGGCCGGATCGACATCACTGCCGGTTCCTCAAAAGAAGCCAACGAAAAAGTCGCCGATAAGATCTGTCGGTATCTGGAAGAAGATCCCCAGCTACAGCAGCTTTCTCTTTCCAGCGACGCCTATGGGAGCCAGCCCCGGTTCAATGAAAAGATGGAGTGCATCGGCCTCACCTATGCCACCCCCCAGTCCCTCCATGAAGTCATCCGGATCCTGGTGGAAGAACGCCAGGTCCCGCTGGAAACCGCGCTCCGTCTCCTGACCACCAATCCCGCCCAGAACATGGGCCTGCAGCAGACCAAAGGCAGGATTGCCCCAGGCTATGATGCGGATTTCATAGTCTACGATGATGATTTGGCCATCACAGGTGTCCTGGCCAAAGGTAAAAAGGCCGTCTGGGAGGGAAAGGTCCTGATGAAAGGGACATTTGAAGAGTAACAAGGAGAGCAATATGGAGTCCCTGATAGAGAAAATCAAAAACATGGAACTTTCCAAAGTAGAAGTTCAGATTGCCAACTACATCCTGCAGCAAATCGATACCGTGGGAATGATGACCTCCTCTTCTTTAGCACGGGCTATTGGAGTCAGCGATACCTCTGTCATCCGTTTCATTCGGAGGCTGGGCTTTGAAAAATACGGTGATTTCCGTAACCAAATGAATGAACAGCTGACGAAACGGTATGAAGCCAAACAAAATGCCCAGACGCCTAGTGCTAAGTACCAGCTGACTAAAGAACGGCTCCAGCAGAGTGATTTCATGGAAAAAGTCAGTAGCTGGGTCCTGAACAATATCGAGGGCAGCTTGTTAAAAATCACGCCGGATCTCCTGCATCAGATCACAAAAACCCTGCTCCAGAGCCAGCACATTTATGTGGCAGGTTTTCGGGGGACGGTCAGCTGTGTGATGTACCTGTGCAGCAAACTGAATTTGCTATTGCCCCATGTGCAGCCCATCACCCATGCAGATTCTTCTGCTTTGGAAACGGCGTTTGATATGGGGAAACAAGATTGTCTTTTTTTGATCAGTTTTTCCCGCTACTCTGAAATGGCTGAAAAAATCATCCGAATCGCAAAGCAAAATGGGACTTCCGTCATTTTATTGACAGATTACGAGACGGCTCCTTTTGCCCGTTTTGCTGATATTTTGCTTACGGCCAAAGTGGAAGGGATGGGTTTTACCAATTCTTATATCGCACCTTTCTGCATCATCGAATTGATTATCTTGGCCTTAACATCAGCCAATGACCCTTCTGTTGAAAAACGATTGGATCAATTAGATGCCCTGGTTGTCAAAGAAAAACTGTATTGATGGTTGGGATATTTACATCCCTATAAAAAAAGAGCTGTGAAACATACCGATGCTTCAAATCGAATCGGCTATGCTTGCACAGCTCTTTTTCTGTCAGGATACCAGTGCAAAGTCAAAGAGTCGATCCATGACTTTCCTATAGCGCTGGAATTCGTCTCGGATCAGTTCTTTCAAGACTTCCGCATAAGCCGGGAGAGGCTGGTCCTTTAACGTGACAATACTGATTTTGGTGGAAATGATGTCATTGGTCAATTTGACGATCTGCGGCATCCCTAAAGCCAGAGATTGGGCTTCATAACAGATATAGAGATAAATCGGAGTAATGATGCCCACACCATACTGAGCCAAGGAGAGCATCAGGCGCTGATTGTTGGTTTCCAGGATGCAGTGAGGATACAGATTGTGGCTGGCGTAAAGTCGGTCTACCGCAACCCTGATCTGGTTTTCCTGGGGCCGATGGAATAAAGGCAAATCCTGCAGATCCAATAAGTCCACCCCATCCCGCACATATCGTTGGAAATCGTCCCGTCCTGTCTTCGGCCGGTAATGCATCAGGAGGGACTGACTGAGGGAACAGCACAGATGCTCTTCTACCAAAGGTTCGATTTGGAGATCCCGATCTTCGGGCACATTGACGCAGACACAGAGGTCCAGCTGGTGGGTGCGGAGCCGATTCAGCAGTTCTTCGCTGTTCTTTTCCTTCAATAAGATTTCAATATGAGGATATTTTTCATGATACCTCTCCCAGATATGAGTAAAAAAAGCTTCCCCCCGCTGCCGAGAAATCCCAAACCGCAGCTCCCCATGGTAATCTTTGACCAGATCCGTGAACCGGGCCGTCATTTGGTTTTCTGCCTGGAGGATCTGCTGGGCATAGAATAGCATGGCCTTTCCGGCGGGAGTCAGCCGCAGTACGGGTTTCCGTTCAAACAAGGTCACTCCATACTGGGTTTCCAAGCGCTTGATATGAGCGCTCAGGGACTGCTGGCTGACATAAAGCTTTTCTGCAGCCCGGGAGATATTCCCTTCTTTAGCTACGGTTATAAAATATTCAAACCCTAATAGGCTCATTCTGCTCTTCCTTTCTTCATCACAGTAAAAACATTGTTAAAAATAGAATTAAATACTGTTTTTCAATTGATTTTCTCCATGATATCATAATTTTAAAAAAAAAGGGAACCAGTTGCTGCGAAAACTGGTTTCAGAGAAAATGACAGGACATGAAAAAAAATGGACTGTATTGGAAAAGAGGGGGATCGAACAAGGAGCAAAAGGCAGAATTAAATAATTGGAAAAGTATGATAACAGTTGTAATTTCTTCGTATTAGAGAGAGGTGCCTTATGACAATCCGTGCATTGATGAATATGATGACGGCCGTGAGCATGTTCATCCTCCTAGGCTTCTTCGTCCGAGAATTCGTGAAACCCCTGCAGAAACTGTTCCTGCCTGCTTCCCTGGTGGGTGGCCTGGTGATGCTGGCCCTGGGACAGCAGGGAGCAGGCCTGATCACCGTCCCTAAAGTCCTGGGCAGCGTCCCCGGCGTTTTGATCGATATCGTCATGGTTTCCCTGGTCTTCGGGGTCAGCTTCA
>NZ_JBQOUY010000021.1:0-37780 GCF_052216985.1 Acidaminococcus nyctereutis | reverse complement strand
TTGGGAGTACCATAATACACAGTTAGGTTTTTCATAGCAGTTAAATTCTAACACGAAAAAGGACTTTCGATTCACAAGAATCGAAAGTCCCTTTCGTTTTCATGGAGCTATTATTTCACAGCCCCTTCTTCCGATGCTTCCCGCAGGGATCCTACCCTACGATCCTTTCCGCCATCTCTGCGGCCCTTTCTTCCAGGCCCTGGTTCTGGAGGATGCTCCCCGGGTCGTTGGCCGTTTCCATCAGTGCGAAATGGGGCGGCAGGAGGAACCGCTTATTGCAGTTCAGGGCATCGATGACCTGCTCCGCCACGATATCTCCCCCACTGTAACCGGAGACCACCAGAGCAAAGATCCGTTTCTTGGCAAACTCCCGGAAATCAGTCCGGTACAGAGCCGTCATCCGGTTGAAGAAGGCCATGAGGTTGGCGCTCACCGCATCATTGTAATTGGGGCAGCAGAATACCAAGGTATCGCTTTCCCGGATGGCAGGATACCCCTCTTCCACCATGACCCCTCCATAGAAGCAGTCCCCCTGTTCTCCAAAATGGAGGCAGGCTTCATAGCTGCAGCCCCGGCAGTCCACCACCGTGCCATTCCGCAGGTTCACTTCCCGGACCTGGGCCCGGCTGCCGATCTGCCGGCGGATCAGACTCCACAGGAGCAGGGTATTGGATGTCTTCCGGCTGCTGGCATGGAACAGGGCGATCTTATGCTGTCCTCCCTCCGGCAGCGGGGCTCCCTGGAAAGCCAGGAGCTGCTCCACCAGCCGCTCCACGGCGTTGCCATAGGCTTCCAGGTTGTCCACGCCCTGGATCTTCGCCTGGATGTTGAAATTGTACAGGGACCCGGTGGCTTCTACCAGAGGCGCACCGGGAAAACTGCAGCCGGACCGGTTGGCCAGGAAAATCATCTGCCTTCCGGCTTTCTTGGTGAACAGTTCTTCCGCCCCATCCACCACCACACTGCCCACGCAGTGTTCCAGACAGTGCCGGTGCTGGGAAATATAGGCGATGAGACGGGCAAATCCCAGGCTCATACCGCCCCGGGCCAGGTTCACCACGAAGAGCAGCCGCTGGAGCCCCGGCCCTTGGGGGCCTCCTTCCGGAAAGAGGCGGGCAAAATGGCTGATCCCTTCCACCACCTGGTGGGGACGTTCCCGGAGGGCCTTGGCCAGGACCCGATCCACCCGTCCGGTTTCCTTCTCTTCCTGCCACCCCAGCTTGATCACATAGAACATAGCAATCCCTTCCTGCAGCAGCCGGTCACTTCATCCGGCACAGATTGAGATAGGCCTGGCGGATCCGTCCGTAAAGAGCCGGGCACAGAGCTGCATCCTCATATTCGAACCCAGTCTCCGTAAGCCGGTTCTTCAGGCCCAGGAAAGCCCCTTCTTCCCGGTCTCCCAGGTACAGGGAGCCATAATGCCAGGCTCCCCGGAGGGTCAGCAGGATGGAAAGGGCCGCACTGGAAAGAGCGGGTGCCAGGTAGGGCTTGTAGCCCAGGGCCCGGACTTCCAGGTTGCAGCCCACCGTCTTTTGGGTCAGTTCTTTAGACAGGGCATCATCATACTGTTCCAGGCTGTCGGCGATCACCAGATCCTGGCCATGGGGGCCGAAGGCCCGGCCTTCTGTGAGGTAATGGTGCAGCCGGGGATCTCTTTCCGCATAGTAGCAGGCCCGGGCATGCATGACGCCCAGCCCGTACCCCTGGACCTGCCAGGGCGCCAGGCCGGAACTTTCCCAAAAGGCCCGGCACAGGTTGTCCACGGGATCGGAGACGATGCAGGCCAGGCCCCGGAAGGAAGCCTGCTTGGCCAACTGCCCGAAATGGCAGACCAGTCCACGGTTAGCCTCCAGCTGCACCATCCGCATATCCCCCTTGGCCCCGATGGGCGGTGTGCCCTTGGTGGCGCAGAAGATGAACACATCACAGGCAAAGAGCCTGTCTTCTGTGACGATATCCACAGGCGGCAGCACTTGTTCTCCAGTGGGGAAAGGATAGCGGATCTGGTTGATCTCGATTTCCAGCCGCCGGAGGTTCTTTTCATTCAGGTCGCAGAGGCCGATGGAGGCGATCTGGTCCGCTCCCAGGAGCCGGAGCCCCAGGAGCATGGTCCTGCCTACGTCCCCCAGGGCCAGGATGTGCACTCGTTTCCTCGCCGGGAGAGCCGGCCGTCCTGCCAGGGCAAGCGGGGCTTCCACCCCTGCTTCTCTGGGCAGATCACTGATATGATACCATTCTTTTTCCATCTGATTTGCTCCTTTCCAAGGGGAGGACTCATTCGCCGCCCCGGTTCCTTTCCTGCAGTCTGATGCCGGCTTCCCCCCAGCGCAGCCGTATCAGCCGTTCAATGTCATTCTCGATGAAACGGGTGGGATCCATGTTGGCATCGAACTTCACCCCGATATCCATATCTGGGATCCGGAGCACAGAGAGCACTTCTCCCAGCCGTTTCAGAGTGAGCCGTTTTTCATACAGAGCCTGGTATTCGTCCTGGAGGGTCTCCATGATCAGCCGGGCATTCTGGAGGCAGGTGAGGGAATAGAGATTCACCGCATCCGCCTCGCCCCGGCAGATGAATTCCGGCTTCACATAAGGCAGGATCAGGTTCACCGAAGGATTCCGGTCATATCCGCTGTAGTTGTTGGCATTGTCGATGCTGTCCCCTCCGATGAAGGGATAGCAGTCCCGTTCGTTGAGCCACAGTTCCAAAGAAGGCAGGAAATAGGCACTTTCACAGTGGATCCCCTGCTGGGCCATCAGATCCATGGCATTCCCGGTCATGACCCCTACCAGCACTTCCTGGACCTCCACATCGTTCTTCTTTAGATAAGGAGTCAGCATCCGCATCCGGTGGCCCTTTTCCAGCAGGTCATCGATGAGGATCACGGGCCGGCGGAAGGACCGGATAGTCTTCACCTGGTTGTCCACCGTGGCATAGTGGTGGGCTTCGGCCAAAGTGAACCCTTTGACGGACCGGTTGAAGTATTTTTCGATATGGAGGGCCTTGGTCACCGTATTGGGCACCAGCACATCGCTGAGGGCCTTCCCAAAGGGGACGGACATATAGGGTCCCCGCCGCTTCCTAGGGTCTTCTAAGGTAGAGACCCCGTTCAGCCGGGCCACTTTCTGGATGATCCGGTAGTGCATGGCGCTGGGGTTGAAGGAAAGGATCAACTTCCCAGGATAGAGACGCCGGAGCACCCGGAGGAGATTGTTATGGGCCCGGTCCAGGGCCCGCAGGACCCTGGGATCCTTATTGAAAGGATTCTTGATGGTGGTCTCCACATCCCGGAAGAGCACCACCGGGGATTTGATCTGGACCGCATAGACGGGATGGGGCGATCCTTCCGGAGCGATATCCACGAAGCCCTGGCGGATCAGCGCCCCCACCGCTTCTTCCCCATAGCCGGAAGGATCCACCGGATGATAGACCACATAGGTGAAATCCCGGTTGATCAGTTCCGTCATCATCTCTGTCAGGAGGATCTGTCCTGGATGGGAAATGGAACTGTCCCCGCTGACGGCAAAATACCCCAGGGCCGCAATGCGTCCGGAGGCTTCTTCCCGCACATGTTCGGCCACCCGGGGATCCCGGAATTCCAGGAGCAGTTCCTGGACCGGCACCTGATGCACGGCTCCGAAAGCGGCCAGATGCCCTCCCTGTTCTCCGCTGTCCACATACTGGGTATAGACCTTTGGCCGGCCGTCCTTCCCCTGCCAGGCCAGATAGCGCTGGAGCAGGAGGCCATCGGCGCCCTTCCCGGCCAGCATCTCCGCCAGATGGGGCATGTCTTCCCACCTGCGGGGCTGGAAGTCTCCGATGCCGATTTCCCGGGCCTCCAACACATGTTTATAGGCGGGTTCCCGGAGATACAGGTTGTTGGCGTAGATGAAATTCTGGGCCACCGGGTCTATGAGAGCAGAGATATCCCGGTTCTGATCGATGTTTTCCCGGATCCGGGTAGAACTCACATCTTCATAGAATTTATCCAATTTCAAATGGAGGATCTTTCCCCGGATCTGTTTTTCCGCTGTCTTCTCCTTTTCCTGCCGGGCCGGGGCATCCGTATACCAGTTGGAATTCTCCCGGGTCTCCCGTTCAAAGATGATGTGGTTCACCGAATGGATGGAATCTTCCGCCGGGTCCAGCCGATAGGCCGAAGCGTTCTCCACCACGTCAGAACCTACGGCCAGATACAGTTCTTTCTGGGCGAAGATCCCTTTCAGTTTCCGGATGTCTTCTGGATTGGCGATATTCACTGGCAGGTTTTCTGAAAAGGGATAGATGTCTTCCATATCGGCCACGGACATATTCATGATCTTCCTCCGCATGAGCCGGGGCTGGGTATGTTTGGACCAGGAAAATTCGTCCAGGGCCAGATACACCACGAATCCCATATCCCGGATCCGCCGGGCCACTGCCTTGTGCCCGCTGCTGAAGGGATCGAAAGTGCCGGGATAGAAGCAGACACGCCGTTTTTCCGGGAAGACGAAACCGCCCTGCAGGGCTTCCACCCGGCCGATATACCGATACAGATGGTTCAAGACCGCCGCATTGCTGTAAAAATCCAGTTTGGCTTCTGTATTTTCGTTCAGCAGCACCCAGATCTTCTTGCAGCTGTGGAGGAAGAGGAAATGCTTCTGGCCTTCCGGCATCTGGGGGCTGCGGAATACGTACGCGGCCAGATCCTGGAAAGCATCCCGGCTCAGTTCCCGATTGTAATGGGCGAAGGCCCGGAGGATGGAATAGAGCAGCTGGAGCTGGCGTTCTCTGTTCCGTTCTCTTTCCTCGGGGAACCGGTCAGCAAAGGCCTGGAAATTTTCCAGAACCACCCCCATGGTATCCACCGCCGCCCCGGCCAGCTGGAAATTGGTGGAATCCATATCTTCCCGCAGGGAGGTCAAGAATTCGTCCAGTTCTTCCGGCAGCAGCTTCAGGATCATCCGGCCCAGATATTCCGGCACGTATTTGGTGATCTGCAGATCTCCGATCTCCAATCCGTTGAACAGTTCCACTGCCATTTCGTTGCGCTGGGCATAGGTCATGGAGTCGGTGATTTCCAACAGGGCCTCCCCCGCTGCCTGGCGCACTGCCAGATATTCACTGACCTTCACCAAATTGCACAGGTGCATCCCCAGATGCATCACATTGCCCGCTTCCTTCCGGTGCAGCAGGGCATGGCACATCAGATGGATATTGGCCATCTTGATCATCCAGTGGACCCCGGATTTCAGGTCCTCCAGGAAGAGGCTGCTTTCTGTTTCTGCAAAAGCCTGGGGATCTTCCGGCAAGTCCATGGTCCGGAGCAGCTGCCGGATGAAGTTCGTTCCATCCCCCTGGTTCCCGAAAAGATGATGGGTACTGTAAAGAGCCCCGATCCGCAGGATCAGGCTGGGATCCTGTCCGGTTTCTGCCAAATTTTTCTCTACGGTCCGGCAGAATCCCTCGGTCAGGTCTTCCGGGCGCAGAAAGAGCAGGGCCTGGAGCAGGATCATCTTCTGTTCCAGAGCCGGCGAAGGCATCTGGTACCACTCTGCCAATACTTCCAGATAAGGCGCCGCCGGATACTTTTCCTCCGCAATGTTGGCTTGGGCCGTCCCCAGCCGCTGATACCGGGTGGCCAGCACCGACCGGACAAAGGGACCCAGGCAGGAGCCGATCCGGTTCTTATGCTGCTGGGTATAACGCCGCTCCGGATCGATGATCTGTTCCAAGTACTGCCGGAACAAGATCCGGTTGGTGATCTTCTTCCGGGGCAGCAACACGCCTTTGGGAAGTTCCTTGGTGTACCTTTCATTGAAATTGGCCACGATTTTCCCCATCAAGGCCGCTGCCTGGACCCGGATATCTTCTTCCTGATGGCTCAGGAGTTCGTACAGGAACTGGAGGGTCATCAGTTTTTGCCGTTCCGTCATGTAGGTGGAGTATTCTTCAAAGATGCTGATATACGCCCGGAGATTCTTCCAATTCTGCTCGCTGCGGGCGGCTTCGATGAGATTTCCGAAATCCCGTTCGCTGCGGAACAGGCTCATGAGCCGGATATTATGGGCGATGGCCGCGTACTTCAGCTGCCGGACCACGTCCTCTCCTTCCAGGAGGACATTTTCCCTCCGGGTCCGGACTTTTTCCTGGTGGGGTACCGGAGCGAAATCGGCCGGCAGTTCCGTGGTGACGCCCATTTCTTCCATATAGGCTTCGAAATCTGCCAGTTTCATATATACCTTCTGGTACCGCTGGCGCTTGGCTCCATCCACGTCATCCAGTTTGCTGAGGATCACCTGGAAGGCCTCCTGGAGGGTATGGAAATGGACTACTTCTTTTCCCTCCCGGTCCCGGGAACTTTTCACCCGGAAATCGGCATAGATCAGCAGCAGGGATTCCACGGAGAGATTTTCCAGTTCCAGGTCCCACACCGAGTGGTTGGCCGCGATGTGCCCTATCTGGGGCAATCCTTCCCGTTCGCAAAAAAGATCCGTGTAATAGTAATGGAGGTAGGGGACCCGTTTCTCCTCCCCTTTTTTGCAGCCGTATTTCCCCATGTCATGGACAGCCGCTGCCCCAGCGATGAGAGCCACATCCACCGGGACGCCCCGTTTATGCAGCTGCTGGGCCATGAACACCGCTACATAGGCCACCCCGCCGATATGGCCCAGGGTGTTGTAGGGGGTCACTTCCGTCCCCAGACGCATGAATTCGTACAGGTAGCGGTCCCGGACCAATGTGCAGAACCGCAGGTATTCCCGGGTATAGTGTTCCTTCCTGACTTCCTTCACCGGCAGCAGGGCGATGTTCATCCGGGGATCGAAGGGACAGCGGAGCTTTTCGTAATGGTACAGCCCCCGGAGGATCTGGAGCAGGGTACGCCGTCCCGCCTCATACCGGGCAGCCGTTTCCGTGTCTTCCGGATCCGTGGTCTCTGGGAAAAGCTTCCTCAGCAGCCAGCGGTAACAGTCGGCCAGCCAGCCCCTGTCCGGTTCATCGGCCAGGACCGGCAGGAAGCCCCGGAGGATTTCCAGCACGGTCGAAGCCGAAAACCGTCCCTGCGGGTCAGCCGTGCTTTCCAAAAGCGGACAGGCTTCTTCCAGACGGCAGGATCGGAGCTGCTGCTGCACCTGTTCTGGAGTGAGGCCAACGGCTTTGCAGTATGCGGGCGTGTCCATGGCCTCCTGGATCGATTCCCATAGGCTGATCGTATTTTCCATCTCTTTCATATCGTTTCTCCCAGACTAGAGATACTATTCTGTCAATGATACATCTATTATAACACGGAAAAAGAGAGTGCTGCACGTGTAACACCCTCCTCTGTCTAGGGGCAGCGACGCTGCCCGTCACTTGTCACTTTTCCCTGCCCTCTTTTCTTCTACTGCTTCTATAGAGTATACTATAAATAGTTTAATGGAAGGAAATGTGATTTATGGAAATCTTATTTTTAGGCACAGGGCATGCCATTTCCACCCGCTGCTACAACACCTGCTATGTCCTGCGCCAGAATGAGCGCTATCTGCTGGTAGACGGGGGCGGGGGCAATGGGATCCTGCGGCAGCTCCAGCGGGCCCGTCTCCCCTGGCAGAAGATCAAAGATATCTTCGTGACCCACCGGCATATGGACCATGTCCTAGGGATCTTCTGGCTCATCCGGATGATCGTCAAGGCCATGAAACGGGGCACCTATGTGGGAGAGGCCCGGATCTACGGCCACGAGGAAGTGATCCACCTGCTCCGCTCTACTGCGTCCCTGCTGCTGGACCCAGGGGATTTGGGATTCCTGGACACCCGGCTCCATTTCATCCCGGTAGAAGATGGGGAGACCCGGAAGGTCCGGGGCTGGGACGTGACTTTTTTTGATATCCATTCCACCAAAGCCCGACAGTTCGGCTACACCCTGGAAAGCAAGGGGCACAAGCTGGGCTGCTGCGGAGATGAACCCCTGAACGATGCCAATTTCACCCAGCTGGCCGGGAGCCAGTGGCTGCTCCACGAGGCCTTCTGTCTCTACCGGGACCGGGAACGGTTCCGTCCCTACGAAAAGCACCATTCCACGGTCCGGGAAGCCTGTGAAAACGGAGACAGGCTCCAGGTCCCCAATCTGATCCTGTACCACACGGAAGATACCCGCCTCCCCCAGCGGAAGATCCTCTACACCGCTGAAGGGAAAGGATACTATAAAGGGAACCTCTACGTACCGGACGATTTGGAATGCCTGAAATTGTGGTAAGAAAGGACGCAGCGATCTCTCATGCACTATCCCAACATCACTTCCGGCCGCTTCCTTTCCCGGCCCAACCGGTTCATCGCCCAGGTGGAGATCGGCGGCCGGGAAGAGACCTGCCATGTAAAAAATACCGGCCGCTGCCGGGAACTGCTGGTCCCCGGTGCCATTGTCTACCTGACGGCCAGCGATAATCCCGAACGGAAGACGAAATACGACCTGGTGGCCGTGGAAAAAGGGTCCCGGCTGATCAATATGGATTCCCAGGCGCCCAACAAAGTGGTCCAGGAATGGCTGGAACAGGGCGGTCTCCCCGGTCTTACCCGGATCCAGCCGGAATATCGGTACGACCAGTCCCGTTTCGATTTTTACCTGGAACAAGGCAGCCAAAAAGCCTTTTTGGAAGTCAAAGGCGTCACCCTGGAAGACCGTGGAGTGGTCCGCTTCCCTGATGCCCCTACGGCCCGGGGAGCCAAGCACCTCCACGAACTGATCCGGGCCAGCCAGGAAGGATACGGCGCCTATGTATTCCTAGTGATCCAGATGGAAAATGTGGACCATTTCGAGCCTAACTGGAAAACCGATCCGGATTTCGGCCAAGCTCTCCTGGAGGCCCAGGAAGCCGGTGTCCAGATCCTGGCCTACGACTGCCAGGTGGCCCCTGCTTCCCTGTCCATCGGGAAAAAGGTACCAGTACAGATAAAATAAAGAGGGTTTGCTGCACGTGTATGGCTTTCACTCGTGCAGCAAACCCTTTCTCATATCTTCCGGTACAGGCGCCTGGAAGAACATCTCCTCTCCCGTCCGAGGGTGGCGGAACCGGACGGTCCAGGCGTGGAGGGCCTGGCGCTCCAGACTGCTGTGCTCTTGGCCATACAGAGGATCCCCCAACAGCGGATGGCCTGCATGGGCAAAATGGACCCGGATCTGATGGGTCCGTCCGGTGAGCAGGTGGATCCGCAGTACAGTATTGTTTCCCCGGAAGCCCAGCACCTGGTAATCTGTGATGGCCGTCTTGCCATCTTCCCGTACCATCCACCGGTCCACTCCTTCTGCCACCCGGCCGATGGGATGGCAGATCCCGCCTGTGCCCAGTTCCAGCCTGCCTTCACAGATGGCCAGGTATTCCCGGCAGATCTGGCTGTGATCCCGGGTCAGGGCGTGTTTGGCAAAAGCGGATTTGGCCACTATCAGGACCCCGGTGGTATCCCGGTCCAGCCGGTACAGGGGATGGATGCCGCAGTGCTGTCCGGTCCGGCGGAAATACCCTCCCACGGCCTGGACCAGGGTATCCCGTGCCCCAGCATAAGTAGGATGGATCAGCATCCCCGCCGGCTTATCCACCACCAGCAGGTCCTCATCTTCATACAAAAGGGAAAGGGGCAGATGGACGGGGATCACCGCCGCTTTTTCTTCCCAGCGGAATACAAGCCGGTCCCCGGTTTCCAGCCTGTGAGAAGGACTGGAAACCGGGGATCCGTTCACCGTAATGGTACCGTTCCATTTGATTTTCCGCCAGAGCTTTTCCGAAAGGTGCATGGGGCCTCGGGCTGCCTGGCGTACGCAGTATCCGGCATGGGCCCCATCGACAAGATAGGTCAGTTCCATCTCAATATTCCCGCAGGAACTTCTTGAAAAAGTCCACGCTGCCCTTCAGGGCATCGGCGGGGATCTTTTCGTTCACCTGGTGGGCTGCTCCCCACCGTCCATCCCAGCAATACCCGGAAAACAGCATCACATTGTCGGCGATCCGCTTGTAATAATGGCTGTCCGTGCCTCCCAGCATCAGGAAAGGCACCACATCCACCTTATCCCCGTACTGCTCTTTCAAGACCTTTTCTGCCACCTGGATCCCGTACCCCTGGGGGTCGGAAGCAGGCAGCGGGTCCTTCCCGGACACGTGGCGGATTTCCACCCCTTCCGGCAGGAACTGGCGGAAATACTCTTCGCAGGATTCCACCGTATCTCCCTGGAGCACCCGGACACTCATCTGGGCGGCTGCATGGCTGGGCAGCACATTGGGCTGCTTGCTGGCTTCGGCCATGGTAAAGGCGATGGTGGTGTGGAGCAGGGCGTCCAGTGCCGGATCTTCCTGGGCCAACTGGCACAGCTCCTTCCAGTGGCCCTCCGGATCTGCATAGATGGCCCGGCGGCTGCCTTCCTGGAGCTTGGCGCTTTTCTGGAGATGGGCCAGGGTCAGGGGGGTGAACCGGTAAGGGAACGGATGGGATTCGATGGCCACAATGGCTTTGGCCAAAGTCCCCAGGGCCGTGCCCTTCCCCGGACGGCTGGAATGGCCTCCGGGAGAATTGGCGTAGATCTCGAAGTTCACCGGGGATTTTTCCGCTACCCCGATCTTGGCTTCCAGCTTGTCCCCCGCCGGGAACAGGCCGCCCCCTTCATCCACTACGGTACCCAGACGGACGCCCTTTTGTTCCAGGTTCCGGGTGAGTTTTTCCGCTCCGTCCACATCGTTTTCCAGGTACACTTCTTCACTGTACCCCAGGGACAGATACAGGTCATAGGCAGGCCGCCAGCCTTCCCCCAGCAGGGCTTCCACCGCTTCCATTTCCGCCAGCAACAGATGCTTGCAGTCGGTGGTGCCCCGGCCGCAGATGCAGCCATCGATCAGTTCGCCCCCGAAGGGATCGAAGGTCCACTGGCGACCGTCCCCCACTTCCACCACATCCTGATGGGCCATGAGCAGCAGCGGCTTCTTGTCACTGCCCGTGCCCTTCAGATGGAACTGCAGGCCGGCCTGGCCTACCTGGTCCAGCTCCATCAGTCTGAAAATATGGGGATAGAATTCCCGGAATGCCTCATGGAGTTTCTCGAACTGGCTCCAGTCCACTTTGTCCACATTGGCGTTGGACACGGTGGCACACTGGATGAACCGCTGGAGATGGGCGGTATATTTTTCTTCTTCTGTCAGACTCACGACGTTTCCCTTCTTTCTTATTTACCAGGCAGGTTCCAGGTTGCCCTTGCATTTTTCCAGGATATAATCCTTTACCGGCTGGCTCTGGAAGATCTGGACGAACTTCTTGTAGGTGGGGTTATCCTTGTCCTCTTCCCGGGCGGCGATGATGTTCACATAGGGGCTGGTGTTGTCTTCCTTGGCAATGGCCAGGTCCGTGGAGAGGCCGGCGGAATTGGCATAGCCAGCGTTGATGATGGAAGCGGCTGTGTCATCCAGGCTCCGGGGCAGCTGAGCAGCTTCCAGTTCCACGATCTGCAGGTGTTTCGGGTTTTCCGTAATATCGTTGACGGTGAGTTCCGTGGCCTTTACATCAGGGTTCACTTTCAAAAGGCCCAGCTTGCTCAGCATCAGGATGGCCCGGCCTCCGTTGGAAGGATCGTTGGGGATGGCAATCTTGTCTCCGTCCTTGATGTCCGCCACATTCTTGATCTTGGTGGAATAGAGCCGCAGGGGCGCCAGGTAAGTCTTGCCGATGCTCACCAGTTTGGTGCCGTTCTTTTTGTTGAAGGCCAGCAGGAAAGGTTCATGCTGGAAGGAGTTCAGGTCGATGTCTTTCTGGGCCAGGGCCTGGTCCGGGGTCACGTAGTCGGAGAAAGTCTTGATTTCCACCTTCAGTCCCTGCTTTTCCGCTTCCTTCTTCACCACTTCCATGATCTGTTCGGAATACCCGGGGGTGATCCCTACAGTGATGGTCTTCTTTTCCGCCGGCGCTGCCGCTTTCTTGTCGCTGCCGCAGCCGCTGACCAGGCTGGCCAGAGCCAGGACGGTTACCACTGCTGCCATCCATTTCTTCAGTTTCATTCAACATCTCTCCTTTGTTGCCTTCCCGAAAGCCTCATAAGAAAAACGCCACCTGCTGGGCAGATGGCGTTTCCGATGACTGAGCTCGCTTTTCATCTGCCAGGGAAGATCCCTGTTGGAATTGGCACCTTCCCGTCCGGGGGTTGCCGCAGCTTCATAGGGCCAAATCCCTCTGCTGCTCTCGATGAAGGTATGTGATTTTGATGGTTTTGATTCTACACTAGTTGACTAGGAAAGTCAAGGACTTTTTGTAACTGAGGTGAGAACAGTTACATCTTCTGGTGGGCGCGGCGGGCGATGACGTCCAGCTGCTGCTGCCGGGTCAGGTCGATGAATTTCACCGCGTAGCCGGATACCCGGATGGTGAAGTTGGCGTATTCCGGTTTTTCCGGATGTTCCATGCAGTCGATCAGCTTATCCACACCGAACACGTTCACGTTCAGGTGGTGGGCTCCCTGGTCGAAGTAACCGTCCATCACCCGTACCAGGGTGGCTTTCTGTTCTTCTTCGTTGTGGCCCAGGGTTTCCGGAGCGATGGTCTGGGTGTTGGAAATCCCGTCCAGCGCGTATTCGTACGGCAGTTTGGCTACGGAGTTCAGGGATGCCAGAAGGCCGTTCTGTTCCGCACCATAGGCCGGGTTGGCACCAGGAGCGAACGGGGTGTAAGCCTTCCGTCCATCAGGCAGGGCACCGGTGGCGCCGCCGTACACCACATTGGAAGTGATGGTCAGGATGGAGGTGGTGGCTTCGGAATTCCGGTAGGTGTAGTGCTTCCGCAGCTTGGTCATGAAGGTCTTCAGCAGCCACACGGCGATTTCATCCGCCCGGGGATCATCGTTGCCGTATTTGGGGAAGTCCCCTTCGATCTTGTAGTCCACCACCAGGCCGGAATCATCCCGGACCGTTGATACTTTGGCATATTTGATGGCGCACAGGGAATCCACCACATGGGAGAACCCGGCGATACCGGTGGCAAAGGTCCGGCGCACATCGGTGTCGATCAGGGCCATTTCAGCCGCTTCGTAGTAGTATTTGTCATGCATGTACTGGATCAGGTTCAGGATGTTCACATACAGCCCGGCCAGCCAGTCCATCATCAGGTCGAATTTGTGCATCACTTCGCCATAATCCAGCACATCGGAAGTGATGGGTGCATATTCCGGCCCTACCTGCATGTGTTTGCCGTCCTTGGTCAGGAATTTTTCGTCCTTGCCCCCGTTGATGGCGTACAGCAGGCATTTGCCCAGGTTGGCCCGCGCCCCGAAGAACTGCATTTCCTTCCCGGTCTGGGTGGCAGATACGCAGCAGCAGATGCTGTAATCATCGCCCCATACCGGCTTCATCACATCGTCGTTTTCGTACTGGATGGAGGAAGTGGTGATGGAAATGTGGGCGGCGTATTTCTTGAAGTTATCCGGCAGTGCAGAAGAATACAGCACAGTCAGGTTGGGTTCCGGAGAAGGCCCCATGTTTTCCAGGGTGTGGAGGAACCGGTAGTCGTTCCGGGTGACCATGTGCCGGCCGTCCATGCCGATGCCGGCCATTTCCAGGGTGGCCCATACCGGGTCGCCGGAGAACAGCTGGTTATAGGAGGGGATCCGGGCGAATTTCACCATGCGGAATTTCAGGGTCAGGTGGTCGATCAGTTCCTGGGCTTGTTCTTCCGTCAGGGTCCCTTCGGCCAGGTCACGGCTGATATAGATATCCAGGAAGGTGGAGATCCGGCCCACGCTCATGGCGGCCCCATTCTGGGTCTTCACAGCAGCCAGGTAGCCGAAGTACAGCCATTGGACAGCTTCCTTGGCGTTCTTGGCCGGAGCGGAGATATCATAGCCGTAGACTTTGGCCATTTCCTTCATCTGCTTCAGGGCCCGGATCTGTTCCGCCAGTTCTTCCCGCTGCCGGATGATGTCATCGGTCATGACGCCGCAGCCGCAGTTGTCCAGGTCTTCGTTTTTCTTGTCGATCAGGAAGTCGATGCCGTAGAGGGCCACTCTCCGGTAGTCCCCCACGATCCGGCCCCGGCCATAGGTATCAGGCAGACCGGTTACGATATGGCTGTGACGGGCTTTGCGCATTTCAGCGGTATAAGCATCGAACACGGCCTGGTTGTGGGTCTTGTGGTAGTCGGTGAAAATCTTGTGGAACTTGGGGTTCACTTTGTAGCCGTAAGTTTCCGCCGCTTCTTCTGCCATCTTGATGCCACCATAGGGCATGAAGGCCCGTTTCAGCGGCTTGTCGGTCTGGAGGCCCACCACTTGTTCCAGGTCTTTCATGGATTCATCGATGTAGCCGGGGCCGTATGCTGTCAGGCTGGAGACCACTTCCGTTTCGCAGTCCAGCACGCCGCCTTTGGCCCGTTCTTCCTTCTGGAGTTCCTGGACCTTCCCCCACAGTTTGTTGGTGGCTTCCGTAGGGCCTGCCAGGAAGCTTTCATCCCCGTCATAAGGGGTATAGTTGTTCTGGATGAAATCCCGGACATCCACGTCGTCCGTCCATTTCATGCCTTTAAAACCTCTCCATGCAACATTCTGATTGATGCTGTTCATTACAGATCCTCCTTTTGAGTTCCTGATGGTTTCGTTTTTGATGGCCTAATCATACCGTTTTTCCCGTTGGAAAACCTTGACTGGAATCAAGTTTGCTAAAGCTAACTATTTTTATATGGCTCCCAAAATCTCCCGGGCCTGATCCACTGCTTCCTGGGTGGGCGGTTTCACGTCCTTCAGCTGGTTGGGGATGCCCAGCTGTTCCCATTTGTACAGTCCCATATTGTGGTAGGGCAGCACCTCCACCCGCTGGATATTGGTAAGGGTGTCCAGGAACTGCCGGGTCCGCTTCAGAGACCCTGGATCATCGGTCCATCCAGGCACCAGCACCTGGCGCACCCAGATGGGCTTTTGGATGTCCGACAGATACCGGAACAAGTCTAAGATGTTCTCGTTGGGCTGCCCGGTGAGCTTTTTATGGGCTTCCGGGTCGATGTGCTTCACGTCTACCAGCAGGATATCCGTCACTTCCATCAGCTGCTGGAACTGGCTGAAGAAGGGCTCCTTCCGGGTAAAAGGCTGGCCGGCGGTATCGATGCAAGTGCCGATACCCCGGGCTTTGGCCTTCCGGAACAGATCCAGGAGGAAGTCCATCTGGAGCAGGGGTTCCCCGCCGCTGACGGTGATGCCCCCTTCCGGCCCCCAGTAAGGCCGATACCGTTCCGCCTGGTCAAGCAGTTCGTCGGCAGTTTTCAGCTGGCCTCCCTGGCCGCATTGCCAGGTATCCACATTGTGGCAGTACAGGCAGCGCATGTGGCAGCCCTGGACAAAGATGATGAAGCGAGTGCCGGGCCCGTCTACGGACCCGAAGGTTTCAATGGAATGGATGCGTCCCTGGATCATGATGAACCTCCTTGATGATAAAAGAAAAGACCCCGGCAAGGGGTCATGGTTTCCGTACCTCTTGACAGGGTCATTGTATGTTTTTTGGAAGAAAGGTTCCTTGATTCAGGTCAATAATTCACCAATTCCATGAGCCGGTCCGGTTCCAGGATCTTGATGCTGCTCTGGCCGGTCTTTTTCACATAGCCTTCCCGCTCCAATTCTTTCAGCTTCCGGCTGATGGTCTCCGGGCGGAGGGCCAGGCTGCCGGCCATTTCTTCCAGCCGCAGGGTGATGGTATCGCTGGCCTGCCGCCGGTACCGGTACAGCAGCAGTCCGGCCACCCGTTCCTTAGGGTTGGAAATGCTCTTCAGCAGGTTCCTCCGGTTGGCGTCGTGGAGCTTCTTGCTCAAAAGCGCAATGATCCGCATAGCCACTTCCGGCTCCTGGATGGCTTCTTCGAAATCTTTCCGGGCCAGCTTGCAGTACTCCACCTCCGTCATGGCAATGGCCGAGGCAGAATAGCGGCTGTCAGGGATCAGCACCCCTTCCCACATGGTGTCGTGTTCCACGAAGATGCCGGCGATCCGCTCCAGTCCGTCCTGATCGTAGGTGCTCAGCTTCACCCGGCCCCGGTGGATGATGTAGATGGCGTCACAAGGTTCCCCTTCGTGGAACAGGCAGCCTCCCTTGGGCAGCGTGAGACGCACCGCCCGGCGCAGCAGAGTGGTCACTTTTTCCGGGGGCAGACCCACCAGGAATTCCACGTTCTTCAGACATTCTCCCCGGCAGCTCCTGCACTGTTCCGGCACCATCGCAGTCATTTCTTTTCTCCTTTTTCCAGGAAGTCTGCCAGCCGTTGATAGTGGAGGAAATCCTCTCTCTCTCCCAATTCCCGGATTTCCGCCACTGTGGCCAGACGGAAGTCCTCGACTTCATCTTCCTGGACTTCCACCTGTCCTGGGACGAAATCGCCCTGGAATTCATAGATATCCACAAAATAATTGTTCCGTTCCTCCGGGCTGTCGTTCCGGTAGGTATGGATGCAGCAGGCCTGCTCCGGGCTGAAATGGAGCCCGGTCTCTTCCGCCACTTCCCGGAGCACCGCTTCCTGAGAGGTTTCGCCCGCCCGGACGCCTCCTCCTGGGATCTCCCATTTCAGGGGAGCCCATTCTTTGTCGGCCTTCCGCTGGGTGATCAGGATCCGCCCCTGGGCATCCCGGATCAGGGCCAATACCGTCAGATGGTAATCTCCCGGTTCCATTTGCCAATCGTTCCGGAGCATCTTCCTCCCCGTGAGCTGTTTCCTGCTGTCGTAGATATCCCAGTATTCCATTTCGGTGCCTCTTTCATCAGAAAATATTTCTTCCATTATACGGCAAAGGGCCTACTGCACGCAATAGATAAAGGGGCCGCTGCACGTCCTGTGCAACAGCCCCATATTCTTACTGCTGGGCAATGGCCCGATTGATGGCATTGAGGATGCCCAACAGGGAAGCCGTGTTGATATTGGGATGGATCCCCACCCCGAAGATGTGTTTTCCGTCCGGTTTCTTCAATTCGATGTAAGAAATGGCCTTGGAATTGGAGCCCTGGGAAATGGCGTGTTCGTGGTAGTTGATGAATTCGAACCCGTCCACTCCGATTTTATTCAGCGCATTGAAGAAGGCATCGATGGGCCCGTTGCCCGTGCCGGTGATGTGCATTTCCGTCCCGTCGGCCTTGATGTCTCCTTCGAAGGTCGTGCTGGTGTTTTCGTCCCCGTCATGGTTATCGTAGACCTTGTGGGCTCCCAGATCGTACTTACCCCGGAAATCCACGTATTTCTTGTTGAACAGTTCCACGATCTGGGTAGCGGACAGTTCGTCCCCATATTCGTCGGCGGCTTCCTTCACCATATGACCGAATTCCGGATGCATCTCCTTAGGCAGGTAATAGCCCACTGCCTGCTGCATCACGAAAGCGGCGCCCCCTTTGCCGGACTGGCTGTTGATGCGGATCACCGGTTCATATTCCCGATGGATATCCGCCGGATTGATGGGCAGATAGGGGACTTCCCAGTACCGGCTGTTGGTATCGGCCATATACTTGAAGCCCTTCCGGATGGCATCCTGATGGGATCCGGAAAAAGCGGTGAAGACCAACTCCCCAGCATAGGGATGGCGGGGTTCCACTTTCATCTTGGTGACACTTTCACAGATCCGTTTGATCCGGTTGATGTGGGAGAAATCCAGCTGAGGATCCACATTGTGGGTGTACATATTGAGCGCCAGGGTAACGATATCCACGTTCCCGGTCCGTTCCCCGTTGCCGAACAGGGTCCCTTCTACCCGGTCAGCGCCGGCCATCAGGGCCAGTTCCGTAGCCGCGACCCCTTCGCCCCGGTCATTGTGGGGATGGAGGCTGATAATGGCCCGTTCCCGATCCTTCATGTGGCGGATGAAGTATTCGATCTGGTCCGCATAGGTATTGGGAGTAGACATTTCCACAGTGGACGGCAGGTTGATGATCACCGGGTTCTCCTTGGTGGCACCCAGGGTATCCAGCACCGCTTCGCAGATTTCCACCGCGTAATCGGTTTCCGTACCGGTGAAGCTTTCCGGTGAATATTCGTACCGGATGTTCATGCCGCTTTTGGCGATTTCTTTTTCCGTCAGTTCTTTGATCAGTTTGGCCCCATCCACAGCAATCTTGGTGATGCCTTCCATATCCTTCCGGAATACGATCTTCCGCTGGAGCGTGGATGTAGAATTGTAGAAGTGGATGATGACATTCTTGGCCCCTTTCACCGCTTCAAACGTCTTCTTGATCAGTTCCGGACGGGCCTGGACCAGCACCTGGATGGTCACATCATCCGGGATATAATTGTCTTCGATCAGAGTCCGGAGGATCTCATATTCCGTTTCCGATGCAGAAGGGAAGCCTACTTCGATTTCCTTGAAGCCGATTTTCACCAAAGTGGTAAACAGCAGCAGCTTCTCTTCCAGCTGCATAGGGGTCACCAGGGCCTGGTTCCCGTCCCGCAGATCCACGCTGCACCAGATGGGAGCTTTGGTGATGGTCTTGTCCGGCCAGGTACGGTCCGGCAGGCTGACTCCTTGGAAAGGGATGTACTTTTTAATGGGCTTATGCATAATCGTTTCCTCCTTGTTTTCTGAGGCGGGATAGAAAAAGCCCCGCCCCCAGTATACTGTAGGGGCGAGGCTATGGATTCCACGCGGTACCACCCTAATTCAGCCGGCCATCTGGCCGACCCTTTCACCTCTTACCGATCGGTATAAGGCTAAGACCTATAACGGGGTCTCCCGTCCCGGACTACGTATCACCCGGACGACTCAGGAACCAGTTATCATTCAGAAACGGATTATCGGCTCACAGCAACTGTCGACTCTCTGGGAACCCGTTTTCTGATATTCTTTCCTTCGCAGTCATTTTTGGTTACAATTTTTAACTTGATGTTGCCTATTATAAAGTTTTTTATAACGGTTGTCAACATGTTTTAGGAAAAATGTTTGAAAAAGATGGAGGGGTGGAAAGATTCACCCCTTCGGTCGCGACAAGGGCCTTCAGACCCCCTTTTTATCAATGATGGAACAGCCGTACGCCGGTCATGGCCATGGCGATATTGTATTTGTCGCAGGTGGCGATCACATTGTCGTCCCGGATGCTGCCCCCGGTCTGGGCGATGTATTCCACCCCGCTGCGATGGGCCCGTTCGATATTATCCCCAAAGGGGAAGAAGGCATCGGATCCCAAGGCCACCCCGGTATTCTTAGCGATCCAGGCCTTCCGTTCTTCCCGGGTCAGAGGTTCCGGTTTTTCCGTGAAGAAGTTTTCCCAGACCCCATCAGCCAGTACATCTTCCCAGTCGTCAGAAGTATACACATCGATGGTATTGTCCTTATCCGGCTTCCGGATATCCGCCTTGAAGGGCAGATCCAGGACCTTCGGGCACTGGCGCAGCCACCATTTGTCCGCCTTGTCCCCAGCCAGACGGGTACAGTGGATCCGAGACTGCTGGCCAGCACCCACACCGATGGTCTGCCCGTCTTTTACATAGCACACAGAGTTGGACTGGGTGTATTTCAGGGTGATCATAGCGATCAAAAGATCCCGCCGGGCAGCTTCCGGGATTTCTTTGTTCTTGGTAGGCCGATCCTGGAGCAGGTCCTCCGTAATGTGGTCGTTGTTCCGTTTCTGTTCGAAGGTGATACCGAAGACCTGCTTGGTTTCCAGTTCCTCCGGTTCGTAGGCCGGGTCGATCTGGATCACATTGTAGTTGCCCTTTTTCTTGGCGGACAGGATTTCCAGAGCTTCCGGTTCGTATCCGGGCGCAATGACCCCGTCAGATACCTCATGCTGGAGCACCAGAGCCGTAGCTTTATCGCATACGTCGGACAGAGCTACGAAATCCCCGAAAGAACTCATCCGGTCGGCACCCCGGGCCCGGGCATAGGCACTGGCCAGCGGGGACAGTTCCATGCCTTCCACACTGTAGATTTTCTTCAGGGTATCCGTCAAAGGCAGGCCCACGGCAGCCCCAGCCGGGCTTACATGTTTGAAAGAAGCAGTGGCCGGAAGCCCGGTGGCTCTCCGGAGTTCCCGCACCAGCTGCCAGCTGTTGAAGGCATCCAGGAAGTTGATGTACCCCGGTCTGCCGTTGAGCACCGTAATGGGCAGGTCCGCCCCGCTCTGCATAAAGATCCGGGCCGGGATCTGGTTGGGATTGCAGCCATACTTCAGTTTTAGTTCTTTCATGAAAGATTCCTCCTTAGGGTCAAAAAGAAAAGCCGACCCCGGGCCACAGCAGGTGCCCAGACGGTCGGCATTCTACGACCATGCTCCCTGTGGGTAAACCCACTTCCGTCAGTCACATGATCTGTCCATTCAATTATAGCATTGTCAGCGGGAAATGGTCAACTGTTCCTTCACCCCCGTCCCATCGAAGGCCGGGATGAACTGGCTGTCGGCGGAGCCGGATTCCTGGACGAATCCATCCTCGATAGAGCTCTGGAACAGGTAGTCTTCCACTTCCTGGTATTCCTCTTCTGACAGGGGCCGGCCGATTTCTGGATACTTTCCCTCCTTGGCCTGGCCACAGGGCAAATACTGGCGCATCAGGCTGAAGAGCACCTGACCGGGACCGAATTCCCCTGCCACCCAGTCGATGATCTTCTTGCTGTCCTCCACCTGTCCCGGCAGGATCATGTGCCGGATAATCACGCCTTTTTTCAGCAGCCCCGTTTCCCCATCCATTTCATAAGGACCCGTCTGTCGGAACATCTCCCGGATGGCAGCTGTGGCCACGGCAAAATAGTTCCGGGCATGGCTGTACCGCCAGGCGGCTTCTTCGCTGACATACTTCAGGTCTGGCAGATAGATCTGGACCTTCCCTTCCAGCTGCCGAAGGGTCTCCACTTTTTCATATCCCCCGCAGTTGTACACCACCGGCACCGGCAGTTCCGGCTCCAGAGATTCCAGGATGGTGGGCAGGAAATGGGTGGGCGTCACCAGATTGATATTGTGGGCTCCCTGAGCGATCAGGTCCTGATAGATCCGGCGCAGATCGTCAGCGGTCATCTCCCAGCCTTTTCCCCCGCTGCTGATTTCGCTGTTCTGGCAGAACACGCACTGGAGCGTGCAGCCAGAGAAGAACACGGTGCCGCTGCCTCCGGAAGTACCGCTGATGCAGGGTTCCTCCCATAGGTGGAGAGCGGCCCGGGCCGCCCGGGGCCGCCAGGGCATCCGGCACCACCCCAGCTGCCCTGGAGCCCCATCGGCCCCAGGCCGTTCGACCCCACAGTCATGGGGACAAAGAGTACATTTGGTCATTGTTAGATCCTTTCGTAACAAGAGGGGGTGTTGCACAGAATGTGCAGCACCCCCTTTTCTCAGTATTTATACCCCCAGGAATACCGTCCCCTGTAATTATAGGGATAAATGGTTATATCATAATGGGCATTGTCCAGTTCGTGGACGATCTGATGCTTGAAAGGAGCCAGCGCCAGATGCAGGACTTTGAAAGGTTTCGATCCCCACATGGCTCCCTCATCGGAAATATCCACTTTGTACCCATTTTCATGGGAATAGGTTCCCGGTGCATGGTATCCCCGTTCCGCTCCTCCTGTGATCACAAAAGTGACTCCATTCCTTCGGGCCAGCTCATTCAAATGATCCAGGAAAGCCACCGTAGAGGCCTTGAAATGGGCCGTATCAGTCGTACCATTGCTCCGCCAAGAAGTATCCATGCCTTCTGTGCTGCTCCACTTCCGCAGGTTGCTCTTGCCGAAATCCCGCCGCCAGGCATAGGCCTGCTTGGTAGAAATCGGCTTATAGGACAGCCCTTTCCCTCTATTTTCCAGAGTGGATACCTTGTACCCGCTGGCAGCAGACCGGGAAGACGTACGTGCCCCGTAATTGAAGGGCACAGCCCGGCGCGCCATACCGGCAGCCGACGCAGAAACAGAAATGGTCAAGGAAGAAAACAACACAGTAGTGAGTACGACTTTATTCATGCGATTCAGCACATCTCCCAACGTTAAGATTCCAAAGTCAAAAATACCGACTCTATTATACGCGAAATTGAAAGAAAATTCAAGTAAGCTGTCTGTACACCTGTCACGCATTATCTCTACAGCCAGAGCAGCAGCCCGCTCCCCACCCCGGCCAGGAAACCAGCTGCCACATCGCTGGGATAATGGACTCCTCCCAAGACCCGGACAGCTGCACTAACTAGGCTGACCAGGAGGAAGATTCCCCCAACTGCCGGATGGATATACAGGTACACCATGGCAATGATGGTGGAAGAAAATACATGACGGCTGGGCAGGGATTCACCCTGCTTGTCCCGAGAGATCAAAGGTTTCAGGGGCCAGGCTTCATAGGGCCGGGGACGGTCGATCCGGCTCCGCACCACGGACACCAGCAGGAAGGAAAGAGCCGGCACCCAGAAAGCTTTCTGCAGCAGGAGGTTCCCGGCCAGCCCTCCCTTATGGATCAGTTCCCCCAAAAGCAAGGGGTACGCGATATACATCAGCACCACCAGGGCATTGTTGGCCAGCTGAAGGGCCTGGATCCTGCCGGGATGGCCTGCAAAGGGCCGTGTCAGCCGGGCATAGGTGCGGTCATAATGGCGTTCGAGATGCATTTTTCTCCTTTCTGGAAAACGGGGCTGTTGCATGCCAACGGCCCCGTTTGGGGGTCTCGAGACTAAAAGGGGCTGTGAAAAAATGAAGGATCATTTTTTCACAGCCCCTTTTGACTTCCATCTGGAGGCGACGCCCAGAATCGAACTGGGGATAAAGGTTTTGCAGACCTCTGCCTTACCGCTTGGCTACGTCGCCATATGAAAATGGAGCGGAAAACGAGATTCGAACTCGCGACCCCCACCTTGGCAAGGTGATGCTCTACCACTGAGCTACTTCCGCCTAAAGAATGGTGCCTCAGCGCAGAATCGAACTGCGGACACAAGGATTTTCAGTCCTTTGCTCTACCAACTGAGCTACCGAGGCAATTGGCGACCCAGGACGGACTCGAACCGACGATCTCCGCCGTGACAGGGCGGCATTCTAACCAACTGAACTACTGAGCCGTTGCGGCTGCCTTTTCAAGCGCCGACTTGTATAGTATAGAAGATTGTGGCAAAAAAGTCAAGAGCTTTTTCGCCACAGGTCATACGTCATAGGTCATACGTCATACGCTAAATGGTATGATCTGCCTGATCCACTTTTTCCAGGGTCTCTTCCAGATGCTCCTTCAGCTTGGCTTCCAGCTCTTTCAGGTTCCGGCTGTCGAAATCCATGGAAGCGTGAAATACGGAGTTGATCTTCACTTCCCCGAAGAACTGGTCTCGGAGCCGGTTGTACATAATGATCAGCTGATCCATCCGGTCGAAATTGGAATAGTCGATCAGGATGATGGATCCGTTGATATGCTCGATGGCATGGGCCGGCTTGATGTACAGCTCGAAGGGGCCGATTTTTTCCGGCAGGCTGTTGCCGTAGTTCCAGGTAAGGATCCCGTGCTCCGCCACCTGTTCCCCCAGGTTCACACTGGTGGGGTCTTCCATACTGTGGAGGATCCCGGACAGATAGGCTTCCACGTTTTTGGCGAACACATCCCTATCCTTGTAGATGAACCGGATGTCCCTGTAAGAATTCATTCCCATGGTATGGACCACGATATAGTCAAAAGTTTCTGAGGTGTAGATGATATCCAGCCGAGCCCGGAGCTCCGGGGCCTCATACCGGCAGATGGTCAGGATCTGGCCGTCGATGGTGTCCACCAGCTTCTTGGAGAACTGCCCTACCTGTTCCGGCAGCCCCTGGATGAAACCCCACTGGCGGGTCTCCTGCTGGATCTCTTCGATTGGTTTGTACCCCATGGCCGGTCACGCCTTCTCCCCGGCTTCGGCCGCATCCTGGGCCAGGAGTTTTTCCAGCCGTCCGCAGCTCATTTTCCCTTCATGGCAGACTCGGTCGCTGTCGCAGGTAGGGCCCGCTTTTTCAAAGAGGATGGGGGCCACGGCTTTCACCTGACGGAGCATTTCCCAAGCCAGGGCACGGATTTCCCACTGGGCCCGGCTGCAGCACCGGAGCTGGAAGAAATGGAGCAGGCTCCGGGCGTTCATGGTGACCACGATCTTGGTCTCCGCCGCGTTGGGCAAAATGTACCGGGCATCTTCCGCCGGCACCCCCGCCTCCGTCCATTTGTTGTACAGCTCCTGGATCCTGCCGCACAGCTCTTCGAATTCTTTTTTGCATTCGGGCCGGGCAGCCAGGGTAGGCGGCAGGATGGTCTCGAAATCGTGTTCCTTCACATACCGCTGGCTCTGCTGGCTGTAGGAAGCAATCCGGTGGCGCACCAGCTGGTGGGTCAGTACCCGGGACACCCCTTCGATGGCAAAGGTGAAGCTCACATGCTCGAAGGTAGAGGTGTGCCCCATCTGGCCCAGCCGGCGCACCAGGCTGGCCACTTCCTGGTCGGTCATCTTGGTTTCCAGTTCTGCCGCCCCGATGGGAGAATAGCAGAGCCGGGCGCTCATGGCCACGGTCCGATCCGGTTCAGGGGTATAGCGGAGCAGTTTCACATGCATCATTTTCTTTTCTGTTTCCTTTCCTCCTCCATGGCCTGGCGGATCCGTTCAAAGGAACGGTCCATCAGGGCCTGGAGCCGGTCTTTCCGGTCCAAGAGATACAGGTAGCCCATCAGGGCCTCAAAGGCCGTACCCTGCCGGTATTCCCGGACACTGGCGCTTTTTGGCACGGTGCTCTTGGTATTCCGGCCTCGGCGGGCGATCTGGGCTTCCTCTTCTGTCAGGATCCCGGCTTTTTCCATTTCATCCATGGCCTTGGCCTGCATCACCGCAGACACCATCCGGCTGGCCAGGTCGTGGAGCACCTGTACATGGCTGCTGACCGGCAAAAGCCGCATCCGTACGTACAGGGAAAACACCGCATCCCCGATATAGGCCAGTTCCACCGGATGGATCAGCCGGGGTTCCGGCAGGGTCTGGGACGTTCCGCAGGTGGCCAGCACATGGTCCAGGAGCCGCTGATACTGTTCGTATCTCACTTTCTCTTCCACCGTACGCCCTGGGGTGTGTCTTCCAGGATGATCCCTTTGGCAGCCAGTTCGTCACGGATGGCATCGGCTTTGGCGAAATCCCGGGCTTTCCGGGCGGCCTGCCGTTCTTCGATCTTGGCAGCGATCTCTGCTTCCTCGTTGCTCACGGCGCCCCCTTCTCCGTTGGCAGCCGGTTCATTTTCCAAGATCCCGATCACGTCCAGCATTTCCTTCCAGGCCTTAGCGATCTGTTCCACCAGTTTGCCATCGGGTTTCTTGGTCCCGCTGAGGATGGCGTTATGGTACACATTGATTTCCTTGGCCAGGGCGAACAGATAGCTGATGGCCAGGGAGGTGTTGAAGTCGTCGCTCATGGCGTCGAAGAAACCTTGGCGCAGTTCTGCCACTTTGTCCCGAAGGGCCAGGCTTTCTGCATCCGGTCCCACGGTGATCACCTGCTGGATCTCCCGCAGGTTGTTCTGGGCCGTACGCAGCCGTTCTAGGCTCCGTCCCGCTTCCGCCAGCCGTTCCTGGCTGAAGTCCAGGGGACTGCGATAATGGGTATTCAGGATGAAGTACCGGATGGTCTCCGGTTCATATTCTTTCAGCAGGTCATAGACCGTCTTGAAGTTCCCCAGGGACTTGGACATCTTTTCTTCATTGATGGTGATGAATCCGTTGTGGACCCAGTACCGGACAAACGGATGGACTCCTGTAGCCCCTTCGCTCTGGGCGATTTCGTTTTCATGGTGCGGGAAGATCAAGTCGCTGCCGCCCCCATGGAAATCCAGGGTGTTGCCCAGGTACTTGGTGCTCATGGTGGAACATTCGATATGCCAGCCCGGCCGTCCTTTGCCCCAGGGGCTGTCCCAGGCCGGTTCTCCCGGTTTGGCAGATTTCCACAGGGCGAAATCCATGGGGTTCTCTTTCCGCTCGTCCACGTCCACCCGGGCCCCGGCCATCATGTCGTCCAGCTTCCGGCCGGACAATTCTCCGTAGTGTTCGAATCTTTCCACCCGATAGTACACATCCCCGTCCACTACATAGCCGTAGCCGTTGTCGATCAGCTGCTGGACGGTATGGATGATGTCCGGGATGTGTTCGGAGACCCGGGGATAGATATGGGCCCGCTTTACATGGAGCTTGTCCATCACTTCGAAATACGCTTTGATATACCGGTTGGCGATCACATCCCAAGTCACGCCTTCTTCGTTGGCGGCCCGGATGATCTTGTCGTCCACGTCGGTGAAGTTCTGCACATAGGTCACATCGTACCCTTCATGGTCCAGGAACCGGCGGATCACATCCCAGACCACAAAAGGCCGGGCGTTGCCGATATGGGGATGGTTGTAGGGGGTGACCCCGCACACATAGATGCCGACTTTCCCCGGATGCAGAGGGACGAATTCCTCTTTCTGCCGGGTCATATCATTATATACACGGATGCTCATGAGAGTCTCCTTTCTTTTTACAGGCTCACGCCGGCCTTGGCCAGGCTGCCCCGGATCCGGGCTGCCACACGGTCTTTACCCAGAAGCGGGATCATTTCCGCCAGTTCCGGTCCATGCTGGTTGCCGGTAAGGGCCACACGGACGGGCATGAATACTTTCTTGCCTCCCAGTTTGGTTTCCTTCTGGACCGCTTTGAACAGGGCCTTGGTGCTGGCATGGTCCAGATTTTCTGCAGCTGCCAGTTTCTCCAGGAACAGGACCATGACCTGGGGCACCGTTTCTTCTTTCAGGACGGCTTCCGCTTCCGCCGTTTCGAAAGCGAATTCATCGGTGAAGTACAGGGCCACCTTTTCGGGGATCTCCTTCCCGAATTCTGCCTGATCCCGGGCGGTGAGGATGACCTTCTTCAGCCATTCCAGCTTCTCACCGGATTCTTCCCCGGTCATATAGCCGGCTTCTTTCATAAAAGGCACAGCAAAGGCCACATAATCCTCATCGGACAGCTGGCGCATATAGTGGGCATTCAGCCAGTTCAGCTTCTTGATGTCGAACACAGCCGGATTCTTGGCCACATGGTCCAAAGAGAATTCCCGGATCAGTTCTTCCCGGGAGAAGATTTCCTGGTCGGAATTGGGAGCCCAGCCCAGAAGGGCCAGGAAGTTCACGATGGCATCGGGCAGATAGCCCATCTGCCGGTACTGGTCCACGGACGTAGCCCCGTGCCGTTTGCTCATCTTCTTGTGGTCCGGCCCCAGGATCAGGGAAATATGGCCGAAGGTGGGTTTTTCGAACCCCAGGGCATCATACAGCAGCAGCTGCCGAGGCGTATTGGACAGATGTTCTTCCGCCCGGATCACACAGTTGACCCCCATCAGGGCATCGTCGATGACCACAGCGTAGTTGTAGGTCGGGATGCCGTCACTTTTCACGATGACGAAATCTCCGATGCCGTTGGAATCGAAATGCACATCTCCCCGGACTTCATCGTGGACCACGATATCCTGGTCTTCCGGCACCCGGAACCGGATGGTGGGTTTCCGGCCTTCCGCTTCGTAGGCTGCCCGCTGCTCCGGAGTCAAGTTCCGGCATTTGCCCATGTACCGGGGCATCTTCCCTTGGGCGGTAAGGGCTTCCCGTTCCGCTTCCAGTTCTTCCGGAGTGCAGTAACAGTAATAGGCCTTCCCTTCTGCCAGCAGCTTGTCGGTATATTTTTTGTAGATATCCAGCCGTTCCATCTGCCGGTAAGGACCGTTGGGGCCGCCTACATCCACCCCTTCATCCCAGTCGATGCCCAGCCATTTCAGGGCTGCCTTGATGTTGGCTTCCCATTCCAGCTTGGACCGGTCCCGGTCGGTGTCTTCGATCCGCAGCAGCATGGTGCCGTTCTCTTTCCGGGCCAGCAGCCAGTTGAACAAGGCAGACCGAGCGCCCCCGATGTGGAACGGTCCCGTGGGGCTGGGTGCAAAACGTACTTTCAATTTCTTTTCCATTGTATCTTCCTCCCAAAAGGTTTTTATCTGATCAGACTGGCCACGGCTTCGGCAGCGATGCCTTCTCCCCGGCCGGTAAAGCCCAGTTTTTCCGTGGTGGTGGCCTTGACATTCACCGCATCCCGGGAAAGTCCCAGATCCGCCAGGAGATTCTCCAGCATAGCCGGCTCATAAGGCGCCAGCTTGGGGCGCTGAGCGATGATCGTGACATCCACATTGTTCACCTGCCAGCCGGCAGCGTGGATCTTCTCCAGCACAGCAGCCAGCAGTTTCCGGCTGTCGGCCCCCAGATAAGCGTCATCCGTATCCGGGAACAAGCGGCCGATATCCCCCATGCCCGCCGCTCCCAGCAGAGCATCCATCAAGGCATGGAGGGCCACATCCGCATCGGAATGGCCGTCCAGTCCCCTGTCCCAGGGTACGGTGACCCCGCAAAGGATCAGGGGGCGCCCTTCCACCAGGCGATGGACATCATAGCCGGAGCCGATGCGAAATTCCATGTTTTTCCCCTCCCTGCGTCCTGCCAGATCCTGCGCCCAGGCCAGGTCTTCCGGCGTAGTGATCTTCCGATTGTCATAGGACCCTTTCACCAAGGCCACCGGACGCCCCAGAGCTTCCACCAGGCTGGCATCGTCCGTCACAGCCAGATGGGATCCCTGGGCCAGGCAGAAGCCTTCTTCCAGCAGTTCCCGCCGGAAGATCTGAGGAGTCTGGACCGCCCAGAGCCGGCTCCGCTCCAGGGTCCGGTCCACATGGCCCTGGGTATCATCCATTTTGATGGTATCCTTGCAGGGGACTGCCGCAATGGCAGCCTGTTCTTCCCGGGCCTTCTCCCAGACCCGCAGGAAGAGCTCCGGCCCCGCAAAAGGACGGGCTCCATCGTGGACCGCTATCCACTGGGTCCCCTCCGGGACCTGGGCCAAAGCATGGGCCACCGAATCCTGCCGTTCCTTTCCTCCGGTGACCACTCTCCAGGCAAGGCCAGGGAACTGCCGGGGCTGCCATTCTGCCAGCAGCTGCCGGGCCCCTTCCTCTTCTCCCGGAGCCACCGCCACCAGAGCCAGGGCCGCATCGGGCACCTGGTCCAGCTGATGGAGGCTGCGGACTAGGATGGGGATGCCCCGGATACAGGCGTAATTTTTATTATACCCCAAACCCAGTCTTTTTCCCATACCTGCAGCAGCAATGATGCAAACCAATTTGTTGTCCATCCCATCATTCCTTATCTTATTTCAGTTTGGCAAAGATCATCCGGCCGGCGGAAGTCTGGAGCACGGAGGTCACGGTCACCGGTACGGTGAAGTTCACACAGCGTTTGCCCCCTTCTACCACCACCATGGTCCCGTCGTCCAGGTACCCGATGGCCTGGCCCGGTTCCTTGCCTTCCTTGGCCAGATAGATCTGGAGTTCTTCTCCCGGCAGCACGGCCTGCTTCAGGGCATTGGCCAGGTCGTTGATGTTCAGCACCCGTACGCCCTGGATTTCTGCCACTTTGCTCAGGTTAAAATCGTTGGTAGCCACCACGCCTTTCAGCTCTTTGGCCAGCCGGACCAATTTGGTATCCACTTCCGTGACATCATCATAGTCCTTGTCAGCGATTTCCACCACAGCTTGTTTGTCCCCCTGGATGGACCGGACGATATCCAAGCCCCGCCGACCCCGGTTCCGTTTCAGGGTATCCCCGGAATCAGCGATCTTCTGCAGCTCCTCCAGGACGAATTTGGGGATCACGATGATCCCCTCCAGGAAGCCCAGACGGATCACTTCCAAAATCCGGCCGTCGATCAACACGCTGGTATCCAAAAGTTTATAAGTGCGGGAAACTTGGCGAGCACTGGCCTTCCGGGAATTCTCCTTATTCCGGGCAAACCAGACTCTGTTAAAAAATAAAAGGATATCTTCGCGTTTGTTCAAGGCCACTTTAGCGCCGATGAGAGCCCCCATGATACTGAAGATCAGGGAAATATACGGTCCCACAATGGGCAGCCGGGAAAATGCCGTCCCCAGGAGCGTCGCTACCACCAGCCCTATGATCACCCCGATGGACAGGACGAAAATGTCTCCGGTAGGAAGATCCGCCACATAGGAAGCCAGGATTTCCGAATAATGGAGCGTATAGTGGATCAGCGGCGTAGCAGCAGCTTTTCCCATATATCCGAAAACCAGGGCCCCGATGGCTCCCATGATCAGGTTCAGGGGTGTCACTCCCAGGAAGCCCCACTTCAGATAGTCCGAGGAAATGAATTCCCCCAAGAGCGGTGTGGCGATTTCCATCAGGAATACCCCAAGAGCGGCAAAGATCAAGATGATAACAAATTTAATGATTTTTTCAACCATTGTCTCACCTCCTTGTATAATATCATCCTCCATTTTACAATAATACGAAAATAAAGAAAAGAGATTGGATCAGAATTTTGAAGAAAGTGTAAAAAAAAAGGTGCACTTTACGTGCACCCCTTTCAGACAAACTGATCCAGCCACTTTTCACTTTTTTCTTCATCCACGCTCTCCACCAGCATGAACTCGCTGAGGAGGATCTGTTTGGCAGTGGTCAGCAGCCTCCGTTCTCCGGCGGACAATTTCTTTTCCGTTTCCTGTACAGCCAGGGTCCGGACCACATCGGCCACTTCAAAGATATCCCCGGTTTTCATCTTGTCCACATACATATTGTACCGGCGGTTCCAGGTAATCCGCTTCATCTTGTTCTCCGGCCGGGCTTTCAGTACATCTTCCACTTTGGGGAGGATTTTTTTGTTTACAATGGGCCGAAGTCCGATCTTATCCACATTGACTTCCGGGATCATCACTTTCATGTCACTGAGCAGCATCTTCAAGACGAAGTAATTGACCGCATGGCCATCGATCTGCTTCTGCTCCACATTTTTTATCACAGCTGCTCCATGCATGGGATACAGCACTTTATCACCCACTGCAAACATTCTGCTACCTCCTTACGTACAGAGTCGATACATCATCCACAACTGTATATATTGTAGCACGAACCAACCAGCAAGTCAAATTTTTAGATTATAACACTTTTCTTATATGACTGTCAACGTTTTTTTACAAAAAAAGTGGGGCTGCCGCATACGCACAGCCCCTTCTCCATTGCCAGTCAGACTTCCCTATGATTCTTTTCCCACAGTTCCCTGATCCTCTCCAGCCTGTCATCGGTAGCAGGGTGGTCAGAAAGCATCTTCCCGAAAAATCCCAGCTGGGGATTGTGGTACAGGGTATCTAGTTTGGCCAATCCGCTGTATAGTTCCGGCCCCAGGCCCAACTGACAGGCATAGGCATCAGCAGCATATTCATCCTGTCGGGCGCAGTAGCGGTTGAACAGGGTAAGCGGCCACCCCAGCAGCCAATTCCCCACTTGGAGGATGAGATTCATCACCATGCAGAAAAACACCAGGATGAATCCCAGGAGCGGGATGAACTGGAGCACCATCAAAAAAGCCAGGAACAGCCGATACAGCCGGAAACAGGCCCGGTTGGCCGTGCTCATACCGCAGAGCAGCAGAAGCTTCCAGGTATGCCCCTTCTGGAGATGGCCCATTTCGTGGGCCAGGATGCCGGACAGCTCATCCACCGTAAAATATTGGAACATGGGCGCATTGACGATGATGTTATTGTCTCCCAGGGCACAGGCATTCAGGGATTTTTCCGGGTTGATGTACAGATGGAATCTTTCCCCTTCCAGCCCGCCTCGGCGAATCACCGGATCCAGCGCCTGTTCCAGTACCTCCTGATAGGGTCCCCGGGCTTTTTTCCAGCCGCTGGTGAAGATCATCATCCGTTGGAAAAGCGGGAACTGCATCAAAAGGCCCGGCAGAAGGACCATCACTGTCAAGAGCCAGTTTTCCCATCCAGGATTGGCGTCCAGGGTCCGAAGGGTATCCGGCGGCAGGAAAAAAGCCGCCAGGAGCAGGACGAAAGGGCCCCATAGGGATAGGAGCAGATAGTTGACAAAAAAGGAAACGATCAGTAAAAGGGCGCTCAACGTGCTCCCTCCTCTTTACTGTTACTTTTTATATTCCTCCGCCAGTTTCTTGAACAGAGGCAGGGATTTCTTGATGGTATCGTAACTGATGCAGTACGAAGCGCGGAAATAGCCCGGACAGCCGAAATCCGTCCCCGGCACCAGGAGCAGGTCATACTTTTTGGCCCGTTCGCAAAAAGCATAATCATCCTCTTCCAGGCATTTAGGGAACAGGTAGAAGGCCCCCTGGGGCTTCAATACGGTGAAGCCAGCCTCTTTGAGGCCCTGGTAGAGCAGATTCCCATTCCGTTCATAGGGAGCGATATCGGAAGGTCTCCCAGCACATCGGGCCACCACCAGCTGCCACAGAGAAGGAGCGTTCACATGGCATTCCACCCGGGCAGCCCCGGCGATGGCTCCGAACACCTTCGCGAAATCCGCCACTTCACTGGGCACCACGATATACCCGATCCGTTCCCCGGGCAGGGAAAAGGATTTGCTGTACGAATAGCACACCAGGGTATTCTTATAGTAGAGAGGAATGTAGGGCACCTGGATGTCCCCATAGACGATTTCCCGATAGGGATCATCGGAGATGATGAAGATGGGGTGACCATATTCCTGTTCTTTCTTTTCCAGGAGAGCCGTCAGGGTCCGGATGGTCTCTTCCGAATAGACGACACCGCTGGGATTGTTGGGGGAATTGACGATGACCCCTTTGGTATGGGGCGTCAGCAGTTTTTCAAAAGCCTGGAAATCGATCTGGAAATCTTCCGTCCGGGCCGGCACCACCTTCAGGCTGGCCCCAGTGGATTCCACGAAGCAGCGGTATTCCGGAAAGAAAGGTGCAAAAACGATGAATTCGTCCCCTTCTTCCGCCAAAGCCTTGAAGCAGATGGTGATGGCCGCTGCAGCGCCTCCCACCATGAAGAGATTGGCCCCGGTGAAATGGGTGCCGAATCGACGGTTGATATCCTTGGCCAGGGTCTCCCGGACTTCCGGTTTCCCCGGTGCCACCGTATAGCTGTGGATAGCCTGGGGCGGCAGTTCCTCCATGATGTCCAGGACCGCTTCTTTGATGTAATCAGGCGCCGGCACATTGGGATTGCCCAGGCTGAAGTCGCAGATATTCTCAGCCCCTACTTCTTTGGCGCGTTTCTGGCCATATTCAAAAATGGTCCGGATGGTGGATTTTTTCGAACCCAGTTCATACATTTTTTCATTAACCATAAGATCACCTGTATTTCTAAGTATATTGGTATCATTATAGCATAAAAACAGGAGCTGTTGCGCATACAGCAGCCCCTGGGGTATATGTCAACAAGTTCTCGGTAAAGCCTTCATCACAGTATAGTTAGGCAGCAATGAGCAGCAATCAGCGCCGGTATATGTCCCCCTGAAATGGGGAAAGGACCCACGTCAGCGGGTAGGGGGGTCCCCTCCCGGCTCCTGGAGAATCGACGTATACCCGCACAACCAGCAAGGCCAGAGGCCAAGTCCGCCCTGCAGGGGCGGGGGACCGGGCTTGCCCGGTGGTGGGGGCATGAGGTCTTGATAGGACCGAATATCCTGGCCTTACTCCTGCCGCACAAGGTCTCCAGCTACGGCATTCTTATATTCTTTCCTGGTATTCAGCGGCATACGGCTCAAGACCCCTGCTAGAGCCTGCTCCAGATTTCCGTGCGCCAATCCAACCGCAGGATTTCCTGCTTCCCCGCATACTGCCTGGCCAGTTCAGCATCATAATCTTCCAGAGCCTGAGCGAAAGCCTAGCACTGTAGCTGGATTCCCCGCTGCCATATCTCCTTTTCCAGAGCCAGCCCGTTGAAACACCCCTTATTAAGTTGACGAATTCTGATACAATAAAATTCATGGAAGACCTTCTCTCCTATCTGTAGTGGTGTGGTAACTAATACTATAGGATGAAGGTCTTCCTTTTTGCAATTTTATAAAGGATTATTCATTTTACCGAGAACTACTTTACACTAAGGCGGGTGTGAAAAGACTTTTCAGGAAGAAAGCAGATTTAAGACGTCAGACCGGCCTTTGCCGGCCTTTCAGAAGTCAGACGTCAGATTGACCCGCGATAAGCAGATCGGACCTGCTGCTTAACCGAACAAAAGCTGACGTCTGACGACTCAAGGCCCCTTTGGGGCCGTTTCTGACTTCTTTTTTGATGTCTCGAGGCCCGTTAGGGCCGGGTCTGACTTCTTTTTATGATTCATTGGGCCGGAGTCGGAAGGATGATGTGAAACCGCCTCACGCCCAAGGTCTCATGTCTCAATGTTCAATAGTTCTATCTGGAAGATGTCCTATTGTTTTATCTCCGTCAATTTCTGATACATTTTCATCAATTCAGCAACAATATCCGATTCTTCCATGGTAGGTGCAAATCCATACGCAGCCATGACATTTTGATCATTTGCTTCATGGGCCTTTTTAAGTTCAGGATACAGATAAGAGAAATCAGGGTCGTATAAATCGGCCAAAGAGGAATCGCTGTACTTTTCTCTTGCATCCAATATGGCTTGAGCCGACTTCTCGATGCGTTCTTTTTGCTGCGGAGTGGGGTTGGGCCAAGGGAAGTTGTTATAGACGATGTCTTTTGAATAACGATAGTCACTTTTCAAACGACCAGCAACAACACTCATCCATACCATATGGATATTACTTTCTAATATACCAAAATGATATAGTGTTCCATTAGGTATGATTTGAACAGCATCTGAAGCAATAGTATCCGCATGCAAAAAGCCAATAGGAATATATTTTCTTCTTTCTGATGAAACTCGTGGAACAATCAAATAATTTTCATTAGCAGGTTGTGTCACTTGGGCAAAAAGTGAAGGTGTTTTTGCAAACTTGCGGATAGCCTCAGCCTTACTTGATAACCTACTCTCTCTACACTTTTGAACTCGTTTACAGACAAGTGGATGCTTCTTTATTTCCGCAGGTGACACACCTACAAGCCAAAGACAATATCGTTTTAAATTATGGAGATATTCGCGAGATCCCAGTAAAGGACGTATAAATCTCTTACTGTCATGGTCTTGCTTAATAAATTTATCATAATCATCCGCTTCGATGATCAAATACCCTCCATCTGCTGGTTTATTTCCATATACCATGGTCGGTACGTCACAAATTGGTTTATTTCTGCTTTTTACCAGTATATTAGGTCCGTCATTTAAATATGCGTTAATATTTCGTACTTTATATCTTACACCATTAGAATAAATAAATTTATCTCGACGGCTAAAATCAGCAAAACCAATTATCACACAATGGACATGTGCTTTTGTTCTTGATTCACTGTCCCATATAAATGTTCGATATGCAAAATTTATTGTTACTGGAATATCTTCCCACATACGTCCAACAGTCTCACCCTCTGTAATCGAATTTGTTGATACATAAGCACACTCTACTTGAGTACCCTGAATATAATCATATGATTTTTTATACCAACAGGAAACATAGTCAAGATTCTTCTTTTTAGGAAAAATCATCAATACGTCATCTTTTTGTTCCCTATTCATATAAGTAAATCCCAAAAACGGCGGATTCCCCATGATATAGTTCAGCTCATCTTTGGGCACAACCTCTTCCCAATCAATCCGCAGAGCATTGGCTTCCACGATTTTGGCACCCGTTTTCAAGGGCAAAAAATTTAAGTTTTGATGGATGATATCTTCGGTCTCCTGCATCATCTGGTTTTCAGCAATCCATAAGGCAGCTTTAGCCACCGTAACGGCAAAGTCATTGATTTCTATACCATAAAAATGACTGATGGATACCTTGATATACTGTTCTTCCTGGAAATCCAGAAAAGCACCCCCGACTTTTGTCTGTTCTCTTAGGATTCCATTTTCCAGCTTACGAAGTGAAATATATGTTTCTGTGAGAAAATTTCCGCTTCCGCAAGCCGGGTCTCAAAGGTGTCTGTATTTGATACAATCGAACGATAGCAGGGATTTTGAACACCCCCGTGTTCACTTCAATCGGTGTTGTACTGATTGGCTATCTTCTTGAGCAGAAGTGCTTTTTCCATGAACCAGTCAAAGTAGTTTTTATATTCTTTTCTATCAAACGCCGCATCAAGCTCCTTGGTCAAAAGCATACGTCCATCTTTTTCACCTTCTGACCACTCAATGGAAGCGCCTAATTCCTTTTCTATCGTATCTTGATTATCTTTCAGCTGCCTATACCAATCCTTCCCCTTGGCAACATACAAGCCCGCTGTCGCCCGATGGCGGGATGTGTTGATTGTAAATTCTACCACCACAGACGATACGCCGGTACTCAGGTTGTACCAATTGGTCGCGAAAGCCTTTCTGCATGAGAAGCTCTTGCTGAACTTACTGTCTTTATCGAAGGCATAGTCACAGAACTGCTGCCAGAAGTTCAATTGGAATTTCCGCAGCGGCGTCAGGGTTTCTGCAGCTTTCACCGTTTTTGCCCATTCGTTGGGACGTTCTACAACATTAAACCGTGGTGCTGGCAGCGAATCCCCAATGCGCCAGAGTTCAATTTCAATCAGGAAAAAACCAATATTTTCATCCGTATGCTGATTCAGCCATCCGATAGCCTGTTTATGCTCATCACGAGCCCTTTTGACAATCCAGACTATAATTTCAGCGTCTTTCCCTGCCGCATACGTAATGATTTTTCCCAAATGATCATGGTCGGTATCTTCCAGCTGATTCTCGATGATAATCCCACGGGAACTCCCGCTTTCGCGGGCGTAGATGTCTACACTGAAACTTCCTACTGGAGATTCCGTTTCCTCAAGCTCCAGGTCAATTTCAATGGCATCACTCAGCTGTTCCAGATTTTCTTTTTGGGCAAGCCATTTTGAAAAATCCTGTTCCTCATGCGGCCAGATAGACCGCAAGTCATCAATCCGTTTCATGCACCCTAGTTTTTCCATATATGTCACTTTGCTTCCCGATGCTTTAGAAATGCTTCTCCTCTGCCGCCTTGAAATTATAGACTGGTTTCATCACGTCGATAACGTCCACGGTGTCACCGATGACATCCAAGATATCATCAAGGGATTTATAGGCCATAGGAGCTTCGTCGATGGTGCCTTCGTTTACCGATGTCGTATATATGCCTGCCATCTCCTGCTGGTATTCCTTGAGGGAAAGCTCTTTGATTGCCTGTGTACGGGACATGATGCGGCCTGCGCCGTGCGGGGCAGAGTAATTCCACTCGGCATTGCCTTTGCCGAGTGCCAGGATGCTTCCGTCACGCATGTTGATGGGAATAAGGAGTTTCCCAAAGTTAAAGATACCACATCAATCCCACGCGGACTTTTGCTCAACCGATACAGCCGGAGGGCTGGATAACAAGAAAAGGCGGTATGCGCCCCGTGGAGGGGTAGCGTACCGCCTTTTCTTGTGGGGGTTTCCAAAGGGGGCAGCGCCCCATTTGGCACACGACTTTGCGGAGCAAAGTGTAGTGTGTTATACGCTCTGTCGGCGTTGCCCTGAAAATACCGTTGCCGCCGGGGAGGGCAAGGGCATTTGACGCGGCAGGAAAGCAGGGCTTTGTTTGGGGCTGGTAAGCCGGAAACAAAGGGCTGATTTCAGCAGCAGACAGGGCGTATTATGAAAGCCCCCGTCCCTCGTCCTCCGCCCCCGGCCTATGGGACAAAAAGTCCCAAAGCTCTGGACACCGTGACCAGATGTGTGGCCACACTCCGGGAAAAGTAGCAGGACGGCAGGAAACCGTCAAGGCTGAAATGAATGGGCTGACGCCCGGCCTTGACCGTTCCCCGCCGCCCCGCTGGATGGGTGGACTGGTGCTAGCATATAAATAGGACAAGTCAAACTGAGGTTTTCCATAAAGTGATACAATAAAAGTATATATAGGGGGCCTTAGTATGACGAAGTTCGACAAACAATTCAAAATGGATGCTGTCCAATA